>JACOEM010000009.1:190917-194942 GCA_024998565.1 Nitrospira sp. | reverse complement strand
ACAGTCGAACCCGGACTCCAAACGTAGCTGCTACTCAAGATGGGGGGACGTCGGCGGTTGTCCAACACGCTGACCACCGATTTCTGCCTGGACGCGGTGCAGGACGCGATCACCCGGTATGACCCCCGACCATCTTCAATACCGATCAAGGATGCCAGTTCACCAGCCAGGAGTTCACGGGGCTCCTGACCACCCACGGCATCCAGATCAGCATGGACGGGAAAGGGTGTTGGCGGGACAACGTGTTCGTGGAACGACTGTGGAAAAGCATCAAATACGAGGGAGTGTATCTACACGCGTACGAGACCATCAGCGCCGCCCAGCAGGGGTTAGAGCGCTACCTGACGTTCTACAACCAGACCAGGCCGCACCGAGCGCTTGACGGCCCAACACCCGATGGAGTGTACTGTGACCACCTGCCTGCACGGCGCACCGCCGCGTAGGCAGAACACAGCGAAGCGCCACTTAAGAACTGGAACATTCTGTCCAAGCGGGGCCACCTCTGTATGCTTTCTCGATCACGACAGATCGAACATACTCGGACGGAAACACTAGAAGGTCCTGGCTATGGATAATGCAATGCTCTCAATTTGCTTCTTCGTTAATCCTCCAGCTTTTATATGTTCAGAAACTCGTCCTTCCTTGTCAAACGAGACCAGAGCTTCCCGCCTCGATATCGTGGGAAGTAGCCATCCTATTTCACGCAAGCGGTTTGACAGCGGTTCAATCCTAAAGGAAACGTTGCTCTCATCGAAATGGAGTTCAGTAAATATCATCAAGACCCTCTCGAACAGCCTTTTATCAGCGAGCCATTTGAGTTCCCATAACGTGCTTTCATTCAAAGATGGCACAGAGAATATGCAAACTGCCTTGACCGCGAGGGCAGTAAAATAATTCTTCCAATCATCCTCTGACGCGACAACCTTACCTCCCCCCACCAGTCCGGTTTGTCTCCCGATGGCTATTAACAGACCATGGCATTCAACTACTCGAAGAAGTAGCTCTTCGAGATTCACACTGTGTGGCGTTGAGGCCTGGTACGTAATTAACATCCAGTTCCACCAAGCGGCTTTTCTGGGATTATTCACAAATATTCGCCCATCAGATTCAAATGGACGAAGGTACAAATACAACGGTTTCGGAATATTTGGCGCGTCCATAAGACGTCACTTAACAGTTTTTTTCTGAACACTATCGAGCAGTACTTTGGCTGCTGCATTGGCCTCACGATCACGTTGCCCCTGTAAGATCTTTTCTTTTCGTCTGTCGGCAAGCTCCCCAAGGGTCGAAAAGATCAATAAGATCGATAACATTACGGTGTAGTACACCCATGACTCTGCTCCCCAGTGGTATTTTGTATCCTGCAGGGCTAGGTAAATAAGCACTCCGGATATCCACCAAAACCACTTCACAGGCACCTCCACTTTACCCAAGCGATCAAGAAAAGATGATTGAAATAATTGTCCTTCAACAATCGCGAGCAATTGCCATCTAGACTGCTGATAAATTTCGATTGCTAGATAAAGTCAAACATTTTTTCCTCCTTAACCAACCTCCAGTATTGGTGCCCTAGTGCTGTCAGGCGGCATGATTTGGAGTTCATAGCCGCAAAATACATGTGGTCCTCTCCCACCGGCACAACTAACCCGCTACTTGTAAATTTTTGTAAATCTTTGAATATATCGACTTTCTCCGGATTTGCCCTCGGATCGGTAAATTCATAGGATGGATCAAGCGCATGCTCGTGCTGCGGGCTTTCAAAGTAGTCACAAATTTTTTGTAGAGTGCCATATGGAAGTAGTGGCGGGACATTTCTTATAGATGTGAAACCAGTTATGTTGGTTTTAAAAATTGGTCTTTGCTCGTGAGGCCCAAGGGCTTGGTCTACATACGCATAGATACTTCCAAGCGTAATGTACCCTCGCAAGTCGGCTGCCCCCCCTTGCAGTGCATCGACAACTAATGCTGTAAAAACGCTTCTCCCGTTAATTTCCATGGCAGATTCCAAGCCTTGGCTTGCCGTTAAGATCGTCAAACCCTCAGATAAGGGGGCCACTCTCCCTCTAACATTTGGCGGTGCTCCAATTGCGCCAGAATGACAACAATCCAGAATTATAACTTTCTCCTTTGCAGTTGACTGATTTGCAAGGTCCAAGATCTCATCCATGGAAACGCCTTCATCATATCGCTTGAAATCAGGTGTCACGATATAACCGCCAGTGCTCGTTATGACTCCATGCCCCGAGAAGTAGAATAAGGCGATATCCGGACTTCCTGAAAACAAGGTCTCAATCGCACCTTTCAGATTCGACTTGTTGATTGTTTCGGGAGGAGAAGTAACGAGCTTGACGTCGAAATTAGGCGGGCCTTTGAGGTCTCTATGAGCTGTCCCGTGAGCTTTTAGGACGTTTCTAAATGACGTAGCATCTCTCACGCACGCGGTAAGAGGCGAAGACGGATAGTCATTAATGCCAACAACAAGAGCTTTCTTTCTCATGATTAGACCAATTGAGCTTTAATTAATTACGTTATGCCATCCGCAACTACCGAACTCTGGAAAGAATCGAATCGCAGTATGCATATGCTGAACAAGCTTGTTAAAGGTTTATCGTCATATTGTTTATAATTTATTCAAGCGTAGACGGCTTAAGCTCTTTGGTCTGAATGTTGTTCACATATGCCTGGTATTGAACGAGCATATTGTTATATTGCTCGGACCCTTTGACGGCGGCTTTGAGATTTTCAGCAATATTGGAAGCCTTTTCTCGAAACTTCATATCATTGTAGAGCTTCAATGCATCGACAATTGTCCCCAGAGGCTGAGAGCTTCCATCATTAATATTGTAAAACTTGTCCAATTGGGCAGCTGTGGCGGCGGTCGGGGAAAACATCTTGTATTCATCCACCTCACGGCCGTCTAAGCTTATGACCACGTATGGGAATTCACCGTCATACAATTTATTTTCATCGTCCATACGGGCCAGTATTCCCTTAGTGGTTACCCTGTAGTTGGCTAGAATCTGATCGGACACCTCATCGGAGATCAACAGAATAAAGTTCGCGGTAGCTTTGTTCGATCCTGGAGTTACAAAAGTGATTTCTTCCGTGCGCCTGAGTGCTGGAGTGCCATCAACAAGCGACTTCCCAATATTACCCGCAAGCTTCATGGCTAGACCGGCTGCAACCAAATAGCCCGACGCGGGAGCAAATACGGGAATACTAGATGCGGAATTAAAGGCTTGTGCCACAGCATCAAATGTTTCCTTTGGAAAGCCAGAAAACATCACTTCCACCGTGACCACACTCGAAGGTTGGGTTAATGACGGAGAGTAACAAATTAGCGGTGTTCCCTTTTCCGTAGCATTTACAGTTCTGAAATTGCGGTTGTTTTGGGCGCTAGGCACTAAATAGTTTACGGCGCGTGGAGCTGCATCATAGGTTGAAATACTTCTCATTGCAGAGGTTACAAGCATATCTTTGTCTCCCCAAAAACCCTCCGCTTTGTTTCCCGTATAAATATGTCGTATCTGAACTGTAAGAGGCTTGCCGATACCTATCTCTTCAAAGCCAATCTGACTTCCATTCCCGCGATCAAATGAACCTACGATATTCTTTGCTGTGGCAGTCCCTGTTAATAAGTTGAGTTTCGCCTCATTAGGTTTCTTTGACAAAGCTTCTTGGAATTGCCTTAATTCACCTGAACCAATTTTGGCATGAAGTTCGTTTTTACCGACCAATGCCTCGCCAATTGCATAAAAAACAGCCATGTTTCCTGCCTCCTCTTTTCAATGACTCCAACAATTGCGTTGCCGCGGAATGAAGAAGATATCTTCTTGCTCGCAGACATCAGTGCATTTCGATCCAGAAAGGCGCTGCAAATCTTTCACTAGTTGGCGGCAAGGGAAATTTATTTACCCTTTCCGACTGCTCAATCAATCCGCGTCGTTCGTTAGAGTCCAGAGCCTTAAGCACCTTCATTCTTTGAATTAGCGGATCAAATTCAGGATGCAGTCCAATGAATGGTG
>JACOEM010000009.1:0-190907 GCA_024998565.1 Nitrospira sp. | reverse complement strand
GGGATTTCATTTAATGGAACAATACGAGGAATAACCTGGTGCATTTGGCTCAGGAATATGTCCCTTGGCTCGGCCGGCACAATGGCTACAGTCTTTAGCCTGTTAGCGTCGGCCGAGCATATATCGAGTTCCTCCGCTAAGCTATCACTTGTCACTCCCCAAAAGACGACTATGAGATCTGCTAGGCCCGCAAGCTGCTCGATTTGCCGTTTCCATTCTTTTTCTGGCATCGTTAGCGCGGGCCATTCTTGCGGAATAGCAATTCGCTGATCATCTCCCTCTCTGTAGACTGCAACAGTTTCCAAACCATCCTGCTTTAACATTATACGTACCTGCCGTTCTAATCCAATACGGACTTGAACGTCTCCATTACGGCCCATGAGAGAGAACAGTAGTTTGCGGGCCATATCAAACGGCCAACTACTTAAAAAGAGCGTGAAAGGATCGCCATTTTGGTGATAGCTCTCAATGATCCGAAGTGCTGCCTCATGCATGATGTTGGCCTTGGATTTCATCACTTCACCTGCCAAGAGTGCAAAAAGGTACGTTCAAGGAATGAACGGAATCACAAGACAGCTAGTCCTTCCCTACCCATAACTGCTGTTAGATGCTTATGCGGCTTGGGACGTGATGGGCTCTGAAAAACCCGAAGATGCAGAAAGTCTGGCGTTGGCGACTGCATGGTGACCACCCGCAGCAAACCAGAGCGGAATCGTCCGTCGTAAGATCGAACGCGCGTGAAGGCTAACTGAAGACAGCAATGTCGTCAAGCCGAAAAATTAAAATAACATTACACGTATTTATTCTTGATCCACTCGGCATCGAGCCGCCTGAGTGGCAGGCATGACGGCTCTGGCGTCTCCTCCGAAATTCACGTTGTGAAGCACTACCATTTGAGCTTCCGTAAACAGCTAAGTTTAGAACCGCTACAAGTCTTGCCTATTACGCAGCTACAACGTCAGCGTGGAAGCCTTCGAAAACATGGGTGTAAAAATAAACAAGGGCGCCGGCGGACACGGCAAGTTCAGAGGTTTATTGGCAACAGCAACATGGAGGAAGTTCAACAGATTAGTAGTGCTCTAGATATTCCAGAGAGTAGTAGCATTGCGGAAAATTATCGACTGCTGATCAAAGAATTGAGGACCCCAACAATTTTAAGGCTCTTGTACGGCATGTTTAAACGATATTGAGACAGAGCGTTGTTGAACAGGGCCCGAATAGGCATGCCATTGCCAAGGGCAATAACGGACCAATTGGAAACGGCACCTTCCGGGACAGGTAGGTCCTCACCTACGCGCCATTAACTTCTTCTCCGTGAATCGACGATTCTGAGAAGATGGCTTGCCAGCATAATCATTTCCACGGCTTCTTCTGCACCTATGGGCACGCGACGGTGACTGCTTGGATTCTTGTAAGAGCCTATGGCTCCCGCAAACATATCGGATAGGGCTTGCCGTTCTGCTTCCAACGCATCCGGATCTCGCAAAGGGCCAGTCAGCACGTGGAATGCTTTCCTCATCAGGGGCACTCCAAGATCGGCCGCAGTGAAATCTGCAGCTGTTCGGACAGCCACCTCCACTTCCTTGTAAGCCTGAAAAACAGCGGTCTCATATTCTCCTCGAATGAACAGAAGCCACACCGGTTCGGCTATCGATAAATGCAATAAGTCTCTCGCTAACAATCTACCTTTTCTGAACGTTTCAAAATCCTGCGTCGTCCTTATTTGAGAACCACGACGGGTAATAAAAAATGTCTCGTGCGGACTACCTTCACGTTGAGCAATTAAGCCACTGCTTTCAAGCCAATTCCAGGACTCATGTAGCGCATCCAGTATCTGCTCTCGAACTTCCCTTGGATAACCTTGCACCCTCTCGAAATGAATAACGGCTCCTCTCTGCAATACATTGTTTCTCGGATTCCCAGGATCTCCCACTTGATCCTTGAGAATTCGCAACAGAACACCTGCTAGCTCCTCTGGTTCTAGAGCGAGAAGTGTGTTCGAGTCTGGCAGTGCACTATGGATAGCCGAACAACTCATATTAGAAAGGGGCCATTAAATGAGGTAACAGGACTTCAACCGTCAAGATGAAACATGCCGCAGTGACTATCGCCGTGGACGAGTTCTGCTTCGGCCCCAGTCAGAAATGTCTTTTATAGATTCGGCTACTTGAACAGTTACACGGCCAACGAATTCTGGATCGTTCATCCACTCGTCCACCGACTTCTTGGCCATTTGTCGGTTATGAAAGTAGGTCGCATATGGCGGGATAATAGCGCCCATATGGTTCAGAGGCCCCACCATGTCGAGTACTGTTTTCAATCCTCCATCTTCATCCGCAGTTGCCACAAACGAGACGACTTTCCCCTCCAACTCAAAACGGTTGGACCCGGGCTTGTCATATTTCAGGTATCAGAGATGATCGATAAAGCATTTCATAAGAGTGCTCATCCCGAACCAATGAACTAGGGTAGCCAGGACTAAGCAATCGGCCTCGGCACGAATTTGGTCCAGCAAAGTACGAATTGTTTTTGGTGGTGTTTTTATGTGACTGAGACGGAATAATGTGTCTTCGTGATCAATTAGATGGATCCGTCGAGACCGCGCACCATACTCCCGACTACCATCTAAGACGCGTTTGAGAAGGCGCGAGCACAGACCTGTTTTTTGCGGGGAACCGTTTATTCCGCAAACAGTAATCGCGGGATTCTTGAAATTGGCTTCTTCTGCGGTTCTTCTTCTCAAGTTTCTTCGCCCTCATCCAAATGCTGTAAATGGCAGGGCTTGTGCCAGACTCGGCGAAAGAGCCATGAACTTCCGTCGATATCCTGCCATTGGGCCTCCACTTCGATTTCCCCGTCTCCATCCTTAATCTGCGCCCCACACAGAGCGCATTGCTGAGTCCACCCCTTGGCAGGCACCGCAAGAAAAAATCCTAGATCCTCAGACCACCTCAAACCGCGACAAATTGACTTACCAGCCCAGCCAGCGTCATGTTTTCCGCAATCACGTCGTGGGGAATGAGGATGTATTTCCATGGTTTTCCGCCGTTGCTGAGGGCGTGGGTCGTGGCACGGTTGCACCAGATAACAGCGGCATCTTTCTTGGCCACTACCTCGGACGAAGTCATTTCATTCTTGGCCTTGGGCTCAAGCATGTAGATGCAGTCAGCCGTTTCCGCCACGAAATCCGGTTGGTAATCACGGGCCGAGACGCCGAGCTTATAGGAAATCTGGAATTGCCCAGATACGGGCCGAAACCACTTCTGTGAGTCTCGGTCGAGAATAATGGCCAGGCGTCGTTCTGTGTCTGAATCGAATTTCTGGACGGAATAGAGGCATCGTTGGAACCCGGCAAAGACCACTTGTGCGATTCGTCCTCGATCCTCGACAGTCTGGCGAAAGTCCTGCACCGCCTCCCCATCCTTGGCGGTGTATGCACTCTGTTTTAACTCAGTGAACCCCTTGCTCACTACCACATCGTAGCCAGCGGCTTTCTCCCATTGATGTTCTTGCATTTGTGCGTGAACAAAGGCGGCGAGCTGCTTTTGATAGTAAATCAGGACGTTCCTAATCTCCTCTTCTGTCGTGAGATAGGAGCGCAGATGCTCTACGAGCTGACCCGCCAGGGCATACAGTAGGTCCGCATGTTCATCGTAGGAGATGTCGTCGAAATCGACGAGACCCCGGATCACATAATCTTCCAAACGTTGTTCCGGCTGCATCTGCCCGCCATAACTCATCGTCTCCTGTTCATGCGTCCGAAGATGCTGAATGAGCAAATCCCGCTCGACCGGTTGGTAATGGATGTTTGAACAATCGAGTGTAAAACGATCGAACCCCGTGGTTACTTCACCTTTCGGCACCACAAGAATGCGCGGAATATCGATGGTCTGCTGCACCACAAGCTGCGTCGTCTTTTGAACCACAGCGGCAATGTCTGGAGTGGTCGTCATGCCCGGTAACCCTTGCTGACTCGGCAGCGCTGCTCTCTTGACCTCCTCGACGATCTTGGCCTGAATCTCCGGCTTGAGCAGATACTGAGAAGAAGGAAGGTTCTCGTATTTCTGGATTTCTTTGTATGCCGCCTGCGCAATGCCGCGTTCGACTTCTCCGGAAAATATCGAAGTAGCCGCGGCAGATCCTCCGAGTGGCCCGGTGAGAAAGGCGCCGTGCAGCTGTTCCTCAACTCTTGATTTGGCAACGACCGTGCGGGTCTTCTGAAGATCAGTGGCCGGGTCCAGAATGACCTGAGTCAACCGAATCGCCGAATCGGGCTTATTCGCCTCATCGACGATTTCCTGGAAGCGGTCATGCGCAATGATATTCAGCCGGTCTACCGTACTCACGCCGGTTCGTCTTCCGTAAGGAAGTCGGAGGCCACGGCCGATGGACTGCTCAATGAGGGTACGCGCATTAGCGGCTCGCAGCGGCACGATCGTGTAGAGGTTCGTCACGTCCCACCCTTCCTTCAACATGTTGACGTGAATGACGATCTCGGTCGGCTCCTCCGGGTTTTCCACTGCGAGCAACCGCTGAACCATTTGATCCTCTTCGGCACCGGTCTTGCTGGAATCCACCTGAATAACTTTGTCTCTGTATCGTCCCTCGAAGAACTGAGTAGATTGGATGAGCTGCATCAATTGGCCGGCATGGGTCGTATCACGGGCGATGATCAGCATGAACGGCTTCACGGTGCGCTGCTCTGTCTGGCGAGCGTAGGTCTCCAATTCGACTTTGGTGTTCTCATGGACACGCACGCCGTCTTCAAGCTTGATCTTTTCAAGCTCGGCAGCGCCGAACTGGGCTGGATTAAAATTCTTCTGCGTCACCACGGCCGGTTCCTTCACAAAGCCATCCGCCATCGCCTTGGCCAATGGATAGTCGTAGATCACGTTCTTAAATGGGATAGGACCTCTTGCCGACTCCACGAACGGCGTGGCAGTCAGTTCAAGCCCAAGGACGGGCTTCAATTCATTGATCGCTCGCACACCGGCCGATGCTCGATAACGATGCGACTCGTCCATGATCAGAACCAGATCGTCGAGGCCGGCGAGGTATTCAAAATAGCTCTGGCCGATATATTCAGACAGGCGTTTGATCCGTGGGGCTTTCCCGCCTCGTACTTCCGAGTTGATCTTCGAGATATTGAAAATGTTGATGTGGACCTCTTGACCAAATCCCGGCAATGAAGTCACACGAGCAGCGACTCCGGACTCATAGTTGTCTCCCGTGATGATCGTTGGCGGTTCCGTTGCAAATTCTGCAATCCCCGTGAAGACATACTTTGCTGTATTGGGCGTAAAGTCCGCGATGAGTTTGTTATAGATGGTCAGGTTCGGAGCCAGCACGAAGAAGTGGTTGATACCATAGGCCAGATGCAGATAGCTGATAAAGGCGCCCATGAGCCGAGTTTTGCCGACGCCGGTCGCGAGCGCGAAGCAGAGGGACGGGAAATCTCGCTCAAAGTCAGTGACGGTGGGAAATTCGCTCTTGATCGCCATGAGTGCCGTACTCAGATCCGTGTTCTTCTTGGGCGGGACAATCTCTGTGACACGGTCCAGGATTTCCAAGGACTGCCTTTGAGGAGGCCTGAGGCTCAGGCGACCGGCTATGGCATTGACGTGGCGATTCATGGAGCCTTCTTTCCCGATGAACTGGCGGTCGTGCCGCTCAACTGCCGGACTTCCCGGCGCAGCTCTGCCTTCAACTCCGCCTCCGTGGGCAGATGCAGCTTGTACCGGCTCGCAAAGATCTTCTGCTCCTGTTCCGGCCCCAGGGTATAGCGGACGACGGCGTCGTTCTTGTCCGCGCAGAGAATCAATCCCAGTGTCGGGCTGTCGCCCGCTGTACGTCGTTCGTGGTCAAAGTAGTTCACGTACAGTTGCAGTTGACCAAGGTCCTGATGCATCAGCTTGCCGGTCTTCAAGTCGATGAGCACATAACACTTAAGGACCGTGTGGTAGAAGACCAGGTCGATGTAAAAATGGTCGCCGTCCAACGTCAACCGCTCCTGGCGGGCGACAAAGGCGAACCCTTTGCCTAGTTCCAGCAGAAAGGCCTGAAGGTTATTGATGAGCCCTTCTTCCAACTGGGATTCGACCAGGCGCGGAGATTCCGGCAGACCGAGGAATTCCATAACGACCGGGTCCTTAAAGATGTCGGTAGGATGCTGAACGACGTGGCCTTTTGTTGCCAACTTCATCAGCCCCTTCTTGTCCTTGCTCAGGGCCAATCGTTCGTACAGCAAACTCGTGAATTGTCGCTCCAGTTCGCGAGCCGACCAGGCATGCTTGATGGCCTCGATCTCGTAGAAGGCGCGGGCGTCCGTCTTGTCCACGCGAAGCAGCGTTCGGTAGTGTGTCCACGACAGATTGGAGTGAAGCCGGCCGGGCTGCCATGATTCCGCACGCAGCGCGTTCGAAATCTGTCGATCATCGGCTGGCGAGAGAAGCGATAAAATCGAACGCACCGCGTTCGAATTCCGGCCTCCTAACAACAACGGGTATTCCAGATAAAACGCCCGGCAGTATTCGAGATTCCGCACCGACCAGCCCTTGCCCACATCCGTGGACAGACGCCGGGACAAGTCTTTAAGCAGCGCCTCACCATAACGCGCCCGTTTCTTTCCCTTCTGCTCTTCCTCCACGATCTCGCGCCCAATGAGCCAATTGGCGCAGACCTGCGCTGTATTGACCGACCGAGCCACCCCGGCCAGAGTAGAATCTAGGATCTCTCGAATCCGGTGATAAAGAGTGTGGCGGGTGGGTTGCGTCATTCTGGCCTACGAATCGCTCTGATCCAAAACGAGCGTTTGCTGCCCCGGCGGCGGGGGCGCCTGGGGTAAATTCTCGATCTTGAGACTGTAATCATCATGGGCCCACTCGCAGCGGGAGAGGACCGTTTTTGGAATCTTCTTGAGCGTCAGGTTGGAATACCGATCGGCTTTTCCACGGAACGCGGAGCAAAGCACCAACAACGAGCGGCCTTCGCCGACTTCATCACTCAGCGCTTGCAACTGGTCATGGCTCAAGTTCTGCGTGGTGACATAGATGAAGTCCCGCTCTGATGAATGGCCCTGCTGCCAATAGACCGTGTCACTCGGCGCGTAGGTAAACCCTTCCAGCTTGCAGACCGCCTGAGCCAACATCGCAGGGTTGTAGGCCTTATTGATGACCCAGTTGCCCCACTTGTCTTTCTCTAACAGTGAGGGGGCAAGGTGGTAGTAGCGGAAGCCACCTCCGTGTTTATCGAGATCCGCATTGGCATGACCGTCTATGACTGCCTTCAGCCTAGGTATGATCACCTGTTCAACAGTGTCTTGATTCAGCTCAACAAGGATAAACCTCCTGCGACCACCTTTTTCCTTGTTTAATTTAAAAACTGCGTGTCCAGTAGTCCCACTACCCGCGAACGAATCCAACACCCAATCATCAGCACCAGTGAATGCTTCAATCAGATAGGCGATCAAATCAACTGGTTTGGGATAAGTGAAGGTAATGCCAAGTTTCTCGAGCATTAGGCGCATCTGATTTGTAGTCCCAAAACCTCGCAACACCGATAAGAAGTGCCCTTTTCGCTGTTCACGTCTCTTAACAGCCTCGATCGCACCGCTGCTTGTGAGTTCAAATCTTGTTTCCTGCCCCTTCGAATCGAGCACTGGCTTGAATTGGTTCCCGATAAACGATTCGAGCAGTTCTCGCGAACTCCAGCCGGTTTCTGCTTCAACGTCATTTCGTATCTGATGATTCTTAACGACAATATCTCGGGAATACTTTGGAAATCTGACCGAGGATGCAGCAACAATACCTTCAGAAAAGGCCACTGGAAATCCAGTCGGTAGGACCACTTTCCGAGGGGGATTCTTTGGGCCATTTTTAATAATCGTGTTTCTTATCTCTTCTCTATAGAGTTTGCTGTGCTGACCGATGGAAGGATCAATGACCCCTGGTTCGTCAACTTCTCCGGTCTTAGAGTAAACAAGGATGTACTCATGATAATTGATAATTCTGGCTTGGTTATCCGTATTGCCTTCATAGTTCCATACGAGCGATGCTACAAAACATGATCGGCCACAGATTTCGTCGCACAATACCTTGAGATAATGTCCTTCATCGTCATTAATGCTCACGAGAAGGGTGCCGTTGGCAGAGCTTAACAGCCGCCACAGAAGTTCGACCCTCTCCCTCATCATGCTTAGCCACAAGGAATGCTCAAGCCCGTCATCGAAATGCTCAAAGGCACTTCCCGTGTTATATGGAGGATCGATGTATATGCATTTGATCTTGCCGGTAAATTCCTGTTCGAGCGCCTTGAGGGCCAGCAGGTTGTCCCCAAAGATGAGGCGGTTGTCGAAGATGTCGTGGTCAGTGACTCGATGCGAAGCATGATAGGACTTCTCACAGTCCTCCAGCAGGATACGCGGCTCCAGCTTCGACCTGTTCTCCTTCCCAATCCATGTGAGTTCGAGTTTTGCATTACCCTTCATCGTCTACAGTTCCTAGATCCGCTCCTGGGTAGATTAGAGGGTACAGTTCAAGGTCCCCACACGCACATTGCCAATAACTTCCTGAAGGTCTTCGCGTTGCGTGCCTTTGACAGTTCTGGCAAATTAGATTGTCCGCGATGGCAAGCACCTCCATGCAGAACGCTCTAACATCTGCGTCACTGACCTCGCTCCCGAGGGTTGCGAAGTGGCAGCCTACTGTGTTTCTAACCCAAATTCTTGCCGATGCATTTTCAATTAGTGGCCCCAGCGCTATATCTAGCTTTGCGGCTCCCTTGGAGGGCGGCATTCGTGAGCGAAGTTCCTTTCCCAATTTTGAGTCAATTCCTTGGGCCAACTCGCCCAGAGTGTACTCATTGCGAGTATTCCTTGGCACACGGCATCTGTATTTCACAGTGAGAAAGTCGAGCAAAGATTCTAAGATGATTCCCGCCTTCGATGCAGCGGTCTGACGATCGTATGGCCCCTTATTCAAGATATCCCGCAACTCTAAAATAGCGCTTTTGAATTCACCAACATTAAGACCTCGCACCAAAGTCCAAGGACCTAGTTCAATCAACTGAGTATTTGCGGTTGGCCCTCTCGCCCACCGATAAACGTCTCGCCAAGGTCGATAGTGGGTAGTTATAAAGAACTGGTTGTAGAGGGAAGCCTCCTCGTGGAGGATGTTCATAAATCTAGAGAGATGGGGACTATCGATCGAGGTTAACACGTCGTCAAGAATGATTATCGTTTTGTCCGTCTTAAAGAATTTAGCGAGAGCTAAAAACACACATATGCCTAACGTATCAAGGTGCGATTCACTGTAGTAAGCCTGAGGCGGAAGATCTGGCGCGTCATAGAACTGCGCATCAAACTCTAAAGAGCCTATGGTATTGGGTTTGAGATAGAAGCTGACTTTTCCTATGTCCTCTCCGGGATGGAGTGTCGCATAAAGACGTTCTACTTCTCCGGATATGCTCTTTAGAATTTCTTCGACGTAGTCTTTTCGTTCTCTCGATACGACGTCAAGAACGGCCTTCAACGTCTTCAGAAGTCCCTCTAAGGAAGCAGCCTGAGCTTGCTTCCCTTTCATTGTTTCGAAATAAGTCTTAATAGCATTGTGCTGACTAATAGATTTTTGATCTGCATCCTTCCGAGCCTGAAGATGATTTCTACACGGCAGGGCAATCTGCCACAATTGCCGAGCTTGTTTCTCTGTCGAGTCGGAAGGACCAGCGCCAGATAGAAGCTCAGCGTAGTCCTCCCACTTCATTTTCAACCTTGCTACTTCCCCTAACGTGCAGCCCTTCAGGCTCAAGCCGATAGCCTTTAGTTTTGCACAAGTCTCGTTCTGACCCTGTCCTACAAGGGATGTTTTAACTTGAAGCGCCGCCTTTGCGGTTGAGACTTTCTCAACAAGAACTTTAATCTCTTGCATCTCCCTTATTCGATCTTTCAACCGACGGGCAAGATCAACAGGCGTAATTTGCTGTTCGCATACGGGACATTGGGTTAAGTCTTGCCTACCCTCTATGTAAGCTCTTGCCCCTTCGAGCAATGTAACTAATTCAGCATTTTGTTGTGCCTGTTCAGATTCGGTCTTCTTCAGTTTGTCTTCAGCCTCTTTAAGCGATTGTTCTGCCTCCTTGTGTGCCTTACGGGCAGAGTCGAGCGAATTGAGGCCAGTTTCTCCAAGCCGAAACGCTGACTCTAAAGTTTCAACCTCCTTGACCTGTTCCTGCAGCCTCGTCATGTCACTGGATAACTCTTTCTCCGCCCACGCTATGGGATCTGTGCTTGGTTTACCTTCTTTAGCCCAAAGAGTCTCTAAACCATCTTTGGCCTGAGAGTATGCTCGGACACTTTCGTCGAATGACTTTTGTGCTAATTTATAAGCTTCGCGTAACCCTTCTTCCGATTTCTCGATATTAGGTATGGCGATGAATGTCTTCAGTTCTTCGAAGCGATCCTTCGGTCGCGCATCAATCAGTTTTAGTATTGCCTTACGCCGAAGAATCCGAGCGTCCGGATAGCCAGTGCTTGGCGTTACTAAAGGGCCTTCCTTCCCAAGAACAGCAACCCATGATAAAGAATCAGAAGTCAGCGTTACTGTGACCGCAGAGGCAGGCATTTTGAATGAAGCCACGTATTTCTTTGGCGACTCACCAAAATGGTAGTTTTCAAGCGAACCGTAAGTACCATTGCAAAGGAAGTCGAAAGCATCGGCAATGGTCGACTTGCCTGTGCCATTTTCCCCAAAAACCAGGGCAACAGCCTTACTTGTATCGAATCTTATTTCGACCGGAACCGTGGCCCCTCTAAAGCCGGCCATTGAAATTTTAGTGATCTTCATCGGTTGCCTTTGCTTCTTCCCTGCAATCTAACTCAATCGCAAGTTTCCAGTCCTCTGCCGACAGCCTTCCAGCAATCAGTTGTGGTTTAAGCTTCTCCAGTGCAGAGTCTGACAAGAGCTTCTGCTTGCGAAGTTCTTCAATGATTCGATCTGCTACTTGTTCATCTGGCTTGCTCATTTGCCGCGATCCCAATCAAACACGACTACTCTCCTTGTCCCGCCTTTTGAGCATTCAAATGGTCATCGATTGTTTGCTGTGCTTTCCAAAGAACTTCTTCTCGCTCCGCAACGCAGCATCGCGCTTTGCAACGTCGGCGTCTTTTTGAGTTGGTTGCTTCTGGTATTCACGGCGCGTGGATTCGGTCAGCGGCGAAGCGAGAGACTCAGTCAGCTTGATTTCGGTCCTACAGGAGGGACAGATGATAGCTGGTTCGCTCATAGCCGTCCTTACCGTACCTGCCAATGGATCGTAAAGAGCTGCTGGGAGCTTACCTTTTGTTGCAGCTTCCCCTCAATCTCGTTGATCAGTTGTTCACGCCGTCGATCAATCTCGTCCTGTGCATCGAATAGGGCCCGGCGGCGCTTGCCCCGTTCGGTTTCGATTGCCTTGATCTGTTTTTGGCCGGCTAGCTTCTCTTCCAACGTGAGGGCTGCTACGGCTGCCTTCCTCGCCTCCTTGATCTGCCGGTCGAACTCCTTAATCTCTCGCTCTAATCCCACTTTCAGATCGTCGGCCCA
The DNA here is from genome assembly GCA_024998565.1 of Nitrospira sp. Taxonomy (NCBI): domain Bacteria; kingdom Pseudomonadati; phylum Nitrospirota; class Nitrospiria; order Nitrospirales; family Nitrospiraceae; genus Nitrospira; species Nitrospira sp. Next base: position 179,331 of record JACOEM010000009.1, on the reverse strand, counting down.
AGAATCCAGCTTGTCTACCTCGATCTCGAAAAAATCCGCATTGCGCTTTGATATCTGGCGGCGAATGGCTTCCTGGCGTGCTTCTTTCTGTGTGCGAAACGTCGCATCGTCAATCGCTGATGGATCAGGTTGTGTGACTGTTCCAGGCAGTGAGAACAGACGCTGCACGACTTCCTCATCCAAGACCTCACCAGAATCCGCCACCCCAGTACAGATAAGATAATCCTCCGCCTGGTCCAATGCCTCGACCGTGAAGAGTGAGACATTTAAGAATCCGGACTTGCCAATGAACGGTTCAACGACCGTGACTTTGCCGTCATGCTTGCCATACTCAAACGTCAACCCAGCTGATTGCAGCGCCCGATCCTTTGCATGTGCCAATAGCTTCTCGGCCAGCGGATGGGCGAGTCGGTACAGATGCGCTTCGCCGCTGCGACGAGGGAGTTCGTACAGCCCCAGCGGGATGTTTCCTTCAAAGGGGCAGGATTTTAGCCTGAAGGACGAATCCGTGAGAAAGTCTGCATGGTCGCGCAGCTCAAAGCGTGTCAGCTGCATGAGGATACGCTCGTATCGATTCAGATAGAGCCGTGAGCTCTCGTCGCTCACGCGCAGCTTCTCGCGGACTTCATCATCGAAGTGTTCAAGCAGGAGCTGGCGGGCGCGAGTCATAGCTTCGTCGATCTGGCTGCCGAGCTCACTCTGCAGCTGGTCGAACGAGGCTTTGATCTCCTGCGTGGTACGGCACCGCTGGTAGATAGCGGCAATGCGCTTCTCGAAATCCACCCCGGATTCGATGGCGCCTAGCACTTCGTCGCTGGCTCCAAAGACACCTTCGAATAATTGGAATTTCTCAGAGAGGAGACGAAAGACGTGCTGGTCTGCTTCGTTGTTCTGATTCAGGAAGTTCACCACAACCACATCATGTTTCTGGCCATAGCGATGGCATCTACCGATACGCTGCTCGATCCGTTGAGGGTTCCAGGGGAGGTCGTAGTTGACCACGAGGGAGCAAAATTGAAGATTGATGCCTTCGGCTCCCGCTTCCGTTGCGATCATGATCTGGCCCTGCTCTTTGAAGTAGTCCACAATGGCGGAACGCATGTCGGCAGACCGAGACCCGGTCACCCGATCGGTATCCTGATGGCGCTGGAGCCAATCTTGGTAGATCTGCTTCGACTTCTCATCGTTGTTGGAGCCGTTAAACAGAACGATGTAGTCTTTCCACGGACTGTCGGCAAGCACTCGGAGGAGATACTCTTGCGTCCGCCTGGATTCTGTAAAGATGATGGCCTTCTGTGCCGCTCCAAGTTCTGAGGCTTTACCAAAAGCCGTCCGTAACGCTGTCAGAAGGGCCTGCCCCTTGGCGTTGTGGGTAATAGAAACGGCGAGCTTACTGAATCCTTCAAGATCCTCGATCTCTTGCTGAATAGCCTTACGATCTGCTTCGGTGAGAGGTTCAGGGTGCTCCCCGTCCTCCTCCCATTCTTCGGCAATCTCGTCGAGGGCTTCGAAGTCATCCTCCAACGCTTGCTCTAGTGGGTTCGGTCCCTCAGCCTGTCGAAGTCGGTCCCGCAAACGCTGGCTCATCGAGTTCAAAGCCCCGGCGATGGCGAAGGAAGATGAAGCCAAGAGCTTACGGAGGACGAGGGTCATCAGGGACCGTTGACTGGCCGGCAAGGCTTGAAGATTGTCACGCCGGAGATAGTCGGACACCAGATGGTAGAGCCGATCTTCGCTCTCTGACGGCGTGAATGGCTGCACCATCGGCAGACGCTTGGTATAGCGTACATACGGCAACACCTGCCTACGAAGCGTGCGTTTGCACATCGGCTCCAGACGTGCCTTCAGGGTATCAAAGGTCGATTGGTTGTGGAGATTCGCAAACTGTTCCTTGAAACTCTTGAGATCACCGAAAATGCGGTCGTCCACTACACTGACGAGGCCATACAATTCGAGCAACGAATTCTGGAGAGGTGTAGCCGTAAGGAGAAGCTTCGGTGCATCTTTGAGGGCCTGTTTCAGAGTATTGGCAATGACATTGGTCGGCTTGTACACGTTCCGAAGTCGGTGGGCCTCGTCGATCACCACGAGGTCCCAGCGCATGAGACTGATCTCTGCCGCTTTTGACCTTGCGAACTGGTAGGAGCAAATGACGAGGTCGCTGCATTCGAATGGACGGACGTTTCCTTGGCGGACAGAAGCATTGTAGGACTTGGTCTCTAGAATGCGACAGGGCAGAAAAAACTTCTCTTGGAGTTCCTGGTGCCATTGCTTGCGAAGATTGGACGGCGTAATGACAAGGACCCGCCGCTTTCGCTCAGCCCAGTTCTGAGAGAGCACGAGACCGGCTTCAATGGTCTTCCCGAGTCCCACTTCGTCGGCAAGGAGCGCACCTTTTGAGAGGGGCGACCGGAAGGCAAAGAGGGCCGCTTCGATTTGATGAGGATTCAGATCTACCTGGGCATCCACTAACGCGCTTGCGAGCTTCTCGATACTGTCCGACGGACAGCGTTTGGTGAGTTCGTGGGCGAAGTACTTGGCATGATAGGGAGTGAGCATTTCAGGCGGAAGGATACCCGCTTTCATCAACGAAATCACCCATCTGTGATAGATACGGTCAGAAAAATATTTCTACGAAACCCCCCTTCATTTTCTTTGCAATATCGGTTTCCCACTGCCCTCAGGCCTCCAAGCCAATTTTTTGCTTCTACTTACGGTTTTTTGCCTTTTTTCAGGCCCCCTATATTCTCTTAGGCCTTAATACGAATCATTTTGCGACGTTAGGGATGCGATCCCGCTCGCATTCGGTTTGCAGTAGGACAACCGGCCAGCTCTCGGGGTCGGGAGAGATGGCAGGCAGGAAATCTGTCCTCAAAATAGGGCCGTTTGATCCTAGTGCCTATTTTTTGGCCCTATCCATGTTTTCAGACGAAAACGCATCGCCGAATCGCTCATCTACGTATTTCATGTCGATTGTTTCATCCGCATGTTTCCGTGCTCAAATCTCTACGCGGAGAAGTCCGAACATCAGAATTCATAATGCTGGAGCGGCTCACGTGAGTATCAAGCTGCGAGCTGTCGGGCAACTGATGACTAGATCAGGGCCTGATACGTCATGAGCTCCTTCGATTTTCAGTACGTGCTCGCCTGGAACTCCTGTCCCTTACTGTCCCCTATTGTCCCCCAGTGTCCCCGAACGGGCTCTTTCACCACTCACGCGCCGTTGCGTATGGTCCGCTCGTACGTCGTGTGCTGAACCGAAGAGGAGACGCGATGAAAAAAACGTGGTTAACGATCGAGGAACTCGCCCTGGAACTGCAAGTCAGTGTCAAGTCCATCCGCCGTGCCTACCGCAAGGGCCAGATTCCGGTGGAGCGCATCTGTCGGTTTGTCCGGTTCGATCTCGACCGGGTGAAGGCCGCCATGCAGGGGAACGGGCAAGGACAGTCTCCTTTCGCCTCACGGGAACTGGGACAGCGCAGCGCGACCGGCGGCGCCAGCCGGCGGCGCGCGCAGCGGCCCCGCCCCCGACTTGGTAAGACGGGGGCGTCTATCGCACAGGCTCCAAGGAGGAAGAAATGACGGGTTCCGGAGGATTCACGCAGACCATCGATTGGCTCGCCTTCACGCTTCCCAAAGCTGAGGTCGCCGAGGTGATCTCGCTGATTGGCGGTGATTGGTTCCAGAGTGAAACCGGTTTTCGCGGGTACCCCCTCGCTCAGCTCATGACACAGGGCAAGACGGGCGTCGGGAAACTGGGGACGGGTGCTCCTCGCAATCCGAAAGAAGTGCATGTGGATCTCTCGGCCGGAATCGTTTCCCAGTGGGATGAGACCAAGCTTAAAACGGTCCTCGCCTGGATCTTTGCGCAGAAGGGCCATGTCACCCGCATCGATGTCGCCCTGGACGACCGGGAGGCGTCTGTCGCAGTGGAGACCGTCCGGCTAGCCGTGGAGGCCGGACAGGTGGTGAGTCGTTCGAAACAATTCAAAGTCATCCAAGCCTCGAATCATCGTGAAGGTGTGCGCACGGGCGAGACCCTCTACTTCGGCAGCCGGGAAAGCCAGACCATGCTGCGGGTCTATGACAAGCGGCTCGAACTTCAGGCCAGAGGCCGAGAAGACGCGGCCTTATACGGAGTGCGATGGGAACTGGAGTTCAAACAGGATCGAGCCCAGGCCTGTGCGAAAGCGCTGCTCACGCTCGATCCCGAAGATTGGCGGGCCTTCTTAGTCGGCGTCCTCCGCTCCTATGTGGATTTCCGTGAAACCACCAGAGAGGCGGAATCCTATGAGAAGTACCGAGCGCCGTTAGTGGACTGGTGGAAAGCCCTCACTGAAGGCTTTATGCGATGCCGACTGGTTGTCGAACGCATTCAGCAGCGGTTGGATGACGTAGCGGCGTGGCTCGCCAACGCCATCAGTCCGATGTTGGCGGTGGTGGTGGCCTGCCGGGGTGATCAGTTCCTGATGGAGATGATCTATGCGGGCACCAAGCGATGGACACAGAAGCACTATGCCCTGCTGAAGCAACGGAGGAAGGGAACGCCCTATGTGCTTCATCTCAAACCTCGGACCTAACGTCGTGTACCTCCGGACCTGTCCAGGTCCAAATTGCCACGCCGCCGGAGCCTGTGGAGAGTTTCGAAAAGGAAAGTTGTTTGTGATGTGCGAGGCGTGTGGCTTCGAATATGAATTGCTGCCAAAAGTCCGGCTTGCGGGCCGGGGCGTGTGGGTCAGGCGCAGAGCTGATCCGAGAGTCTTTTCACAACAAGGAGGGGTGAACGATGCAAGTCAAAGCAGAGGGAGCCGTGCAGGGGTATGTCGAGCGGAGGAGCCGGGAGGGCAAGGTGTACAGATCGGTGGATTTCTATGTGAAGGGCAAAGACCCGGGTGTGCTGCGGTTGGGCATTCCGGACGATCAGATGTCGCTGATCGAGATCTGTAAGCAGGCAGAAGGCAAGCAGGCCAAGGCGTCGATCGAAGTGCGGAAATTCGAACAGACCGGACGTACATTTTTCGACCTCACCGGCTTAGACGTCGTGAAGTAACGGCTAGAGGGAGAGGAAGGCCAATGGATCTCACCATTCTACTCGTGGCGGTCCTGTTACTGGCCTTCCTCACCGGCCTCGGAGTCGGACGGTTATGAAACTGCTTTCTCTCATGACGTATCTCGGGTTTGTCTGGGCCCTCTTCGTCTCACTCTGCCTTACGCCGGGCGAATCCTTAGCCCAGACCACGACGCAGTATGCGCGGGTGGTCGCCCAAGCTGAACGCATTGCCTACCTGGCCTCGCAACGGTCCGCCCTCGCTTCACAAGTCGCGACCGCTGCCTTGGCGCCCTCCGCCACCTCGCTGGCGGTGCGCATGGTCGCCGGTCCGGTGGGATGGGCGGCGTTGGGAGTCGGCGCCGGGTTGGTCCTCGCTCAGATGTATTACTCTCAGGCCGATCTGTCGGCGATCAAAAGCGCGGCGTCCACGCCAGGCGGCTGGCAAGTCACCACGACCAATGCCGGCACCCAGACCTTTCCCGGCCTCGGCACCAATACGCCCGCGAACCCTGCCTATCCCTATGCCACCATTCAATTCAGCGCGACCGATGTGCCGCTGTGCAGTATTGATGCGGAATATCAACATGATTGGGTGGTGGGGCCTTTTCAGAGCGTCAGCACTGCCGTGTATTTTCCCGGGAACTTCTTCGTCTTTGGGCCGGCGGTCGGTGGGCAAAATCTGTATGTCTGCCATCGCGTAGGCATCCCGGGATCGCCTCCTCCATTGCAAGACGGCCTGATCGATCCCACCCAACAACACGTGGCGAACTATGTCACAAGCCTCCCGGCGAGTGATCCCAAATCTGTCGAATCTCATACGAATCCCGTCGGCACGACGGGCACGACGCAGCCGGCAGACAATACCGTCTCCCAGCCCGTCAGCCCGACTGAAATGCCGACAACGGTCAAACCGAAGCCCGTACCTGCCGGGGATATCGTGGTGGCAGACAACGTGCCGCCTCCGGCCAGCACCCCACAGCAGAATACTCAGCAGCAGACAACGACCACCACTACCACGACGACCCAGAATCCGGACGGCTCGACGACACAGCAGGAAGAGACAGAAGCCACGACCTCCTGCGCGGTCGGTTCACATGAGAGCCGGACCTTCGGCACGGTCTTGCAGGCACATCAAACCATCTGGGCCACGAACGGCTTATTGAGCACGCTGAATCTCTTGAAGTCACTCACCTGGCCCTCCACCTTGCCGGTGATCGCCTTGCCGTCGGCCTTCTTCGGGAGTCAGCAGGTCGATTTCAATCAATGGGCCTGGTTCTTCACCGTGTTGAGGACTCTCGTCATTGCGACCGCCTCCATTGCCGCCTACCGCATCATCTTTGTGGGAGGAGGCCAGACGACATGACGGCGATTCTCACGCTCATCTATTGCTGGCTGCAGGAGTTCTTCTTCTCGCTCACCGATTGGGGACTCGGCATATGGGATTCCCTCCTCTCCGTGGCGGACAGCACGCTCGCCACCATCGGCACGGCTGGGCTCACCCTGCCGGTGATTCCCGATCACTATGCGTGGGTGCTGGGCGCGACGGGCATGAGTCAGGCGCTGGCCATCGTGGCGAGCGCCATGGGGACGAGATTCATTTTACAAACCATTCCCTTTGTGCGGTGGGGCTCATGAACCAACTCGTGATGGGGTGGGCCTATGCCTGGACGGTTATCCTCGCGCTGTGGATCTGGGTGTATCTCAGGAGTCTGCGATGATCGAACTGTATGAAGGGGTACCAGGCTCAGGGAAGTCCTATCACGCGATCTGTGAGAAATTTCTGCCCTGGGTGAAGCAAGGCCGGCGGCTCTATATCGCTGTCGATGGGATCTATTTAGATCGTCTTTCCCTGTTCACCGGTATTGAACTGTCTACCCTCGAACAACAGATCACCATCTGGAAGGACTCCGTCGAAGTCCTGCAAGCCTTTCCCCATGTCGAGCCCGGTTCAGCCGTGATCATCGACGAAGCCCAAACCGTGTTTCGGTCGCTGCAAAAAGTCGAACCGGGTCTGCTCCGCTGGCTCGAAACGCATCGTCACTACGGCGTGGATATTCTGCTCATGAGCCAGGACTTCCGACAGATGTCGCAAGGTGTCACTCGGCTCATCGAAGCGACGGTCAAGTTCCGCAAGCTGAGCTTTGTCGGACTCTCGAAGAAGTATCAGGGCAAGGTGCGCGGCAACCCCGAAGACAACGAGGTCATTCGGGCCTTCGTCGGAACGTACTCGCCGGCGGTGTACGCCTACTATTCGAGCTACGCCTCGGCGGCGATTCGAGAAGAGAAACGCAGCCACACGGTCTTCAAATCGGCGCGGGTGGCAATCGGCATTGCCGCAGGACTGTTCGCGATCGGTCTCATGGTCTGGAGGCCTTGGTCGTCCCTTGGTTCCACGAAGCCGGCTACCGCCGGACCAACGCCTGTGCCTAGTGTGTCGGCTGGTTCAGTTCCTTCGAGCTCAGCCAGTCTGCTCAATCCTTTGGGCCTGGCACCGTCACCTCCTGCTACTCCCACTCCACCGAAGCGACCAGTACGAATCCTCGGTGGTGCCGGGATGACTAAAGACCGGCAAGGCTGGCGCTACTTATTGGATAGCGGCGAAATTCTCACGGCGGCACAGATTACCGGACGCTATGGCCTGTCGGTCTCAGAAGTCTATGAAGAGGGCTCGATGCGGCTCATTGGTGAAGGAGTGTTCTATGGACCTGCCGGCGATTGAGGCGATGACCTATTTCACGGCGATCTTTTGGCTCGGCGGCTTTGCCGTCGGCCTGATTATCAAATTGATTCTGCCTCAAAGCCATTGAGGCGTTCGACCGTCGGCGAACAATCCGGCGGCGTGGGTGGACGGAACCACCATCAGCACAAGGAGGTGCCGTATGAAGGGATGGGGTTGGGTCAAAGGGCTTGGGGGCCTGCTCATGGCGTTCGTGTTCGCCTTGGGTGTCCCGGCGCTGTCGCAGGCGCAGTTGTTTCCCGTGTCGGCAGATGTGGCCACGGTGCGGGCCGATCTGCTCTTGTGGGCCACAGCCTTGATTGGGGTGGCGTTGGCGATCTACGCCTTTAAGCGCGTGCGCGCGATTGTGGGCTGAGCGGTAGCCCATCGAGGCAGGCTGGCAGCAGCCTGCCTCCTTTCCTTCAAACTAAGAGAACATGCTGAAAGTGATGACAAGGGAGAGGGAGCATGACGGCGTCACAGATTCAAACCATCGGCAATGCGCTGGCTGTCGACCTGGTCGCCTGGGGAACCGCAGCAATCGGGCTGGCGCTCGTGGCGGCCGGCGCTGCCTGGGTGTTGCGGTTGCTGCGCTAAGCGCCGGGCCAGCCTTGGTCGGCGAAGCTGTAATAGCGTTCTTCGGCGAGGATGAGATGATCGAGAAGCGTAATGCCGAACAGTTCTCCGGCCTCACGCAGCCGCTTGGTCAGGACTCGATCTTCGGGACTGGGCGTGATATCGCCAGACGGGTGATTATGCGAACAGAGCCAGGCACCGGCATTCATGAGGATCAACGGCTTAAAGACTTCGCGAGGATGCACAATCGTCAAGTTGAGAGAGCCAGTCGAGACGACATTGATGCCGATGAGCTTGTGTTTGGCGTCCAGGCCACAGATGAGGAATTGTTCCCGGTCCAGACCGGCAAACAACGGCCGGAGGATCGCGGCAGCACCTTCCGATGTATGGACCGATTCCGCCGCCGGAATGGCACGGCCCTCACGCACGAGCGTGACACGGTACCGAGGGATGCCGTATTTCCGAACCGGGTTCAGTGGCCGTTCACCGTTCGAGGAACCGAGAGAACTGTCAACGGACATGTCCGCCTCCTTCTGAAAGTATGTTCTAGCCCCACCCTTCACCAACCAAGGGTGGGGCGTAACGAAGGAGGCGGCACGGGGCTCTCGCAGTGGGCAGGCCTGGAGGGACGGAGTCCGGCACGGAGAGGACCGGGAAGGCCTGCTCCGCTGCTCTCCGGCCACGGGTCGCACCCAATTAGAAACGTGTTCCGAATCAATGTTCGATGAAACACCAGACCGATGAGTGCGCGGGATTTTAAGAACTCTTCACGATTGGAACCAGCCATGCAAACGTTGTTAACCGTCAAAGAGGTATGCGGATGGCTTAACGTCAAGCAGTCCACGCTGTATCTGTGGGTATCTCAGAACAGGATTCCCTACCGTCGATTAAACGGATTAATCCGGTTCGAAACCCCTGCCATCCGGGCTTGGTTGGATGGACCACCCCGCCACCATCAGCCAGTGACGTTTGGCCGGTGCCCCCAATTCCAAACGGTCGATGCGATCATTGAAGCCGCCAAACGCGAGGTCTATACTCCCTGCCACGGGGAAACCAGACCGAAATCAGGCCTCATCGGGAAGGAGGAGCAGGATGGGGCTCACGAAGCGTAAAGACGTATGGTGGATGAGTTTTATGTATCAGGGCCGGCAAGTCCGGCGAAGCACGGGAACAAGCAAGAAGCAATTGGCCGAAGCCATTTATGCCAAGGTGAAGGTCCAAATTGCCGAGGGTCAGTTTTTCGAGCGGCGTGAGGAACAGGAACACACGTTCAAGGAGATGATGGAGCGGTACGTCGCGGAACGAGCCACCCTGAAAGCGGCCAAAAGCCGTTTGCGCGATCATGCCGCGTTGGGACATCTCCTCCCTGTATTGGGAGATAGAATCCTAGCCCATATCACGCCGAAGGTGATGGCTCAGTACAAGGCCCAGCGGCGGATAGAACGAGCCGCTCCAGCGACCATCAATAAGGAACTTCAGCTCGTCCGGCATGCCTTTAACCTGGCCATGCGGGAATGGGAATGGTGCAGGGAAAACCCGATGCATCGGGTCTCCATGGAACAGGTGAGGAACGAAGTGGACCGTTGGCTGACGCCGGAGGAGGAAGACCGGCTGATGGCCGCGTCGTCACCGTGGCTGCGAGAGATCATGGTCTTTGCCCTGAATACCGGCATGCGCCAAGGCGAGATCCTGAACCTGCAATGGCAGGACGTGGATTTTTCTCGGGGCACCTTGATCGTGATGCAAAGCAAGAACGGCACACGACGGACCATTCCTCTCAATACCAAAGTCTATGAACTCCTGGCTTCGAAACAGGCTGCAACCGGCCTGTCACGTGGGCCAGTATTCAAGACTCCGCTCGGCAATCTCCTGCAAGTACGTTTTCTGGTGCGGGAGTTTTGTGAGGCGCGCAACCGGGCCGGAATTCCAGATTTTCGGTTTCACGACATGCGACATACCTTCGCCACGCGGTTGGTTCAGCGCGGGGTGGATCTCTACAAGGTCCAACGGCTGCTCGGGCATAAGACGAATTTGATGACGCAACGCTATGCGCATCATTCGCCGGAAAGCCTGAGAGAGGGTGTGAAGGTGCTGGATGAGTGCCAACCGAAGCGGTTTAGCACAAATTTAGCACACGGAGCAGTTTTTGAAGATTTTCGAGATGTTAATGTCTCGTAAGTCGTTGACTTTATATGGTGAGTCGGCTGGGATTCGAACCCAGGACCCTCGCCTTAAAAGGGCGATGCTCTACCAGCTGAGCTACCGACTCTCCAAAACATAACAACGGCACATCGTCACGCGTGGCGCGGGACGGAGGGGGATCATACCACTGACACGTGATGGTTCGCTACGGCGAGTGATGCGTTCGACGAACAATTCGGGCCCTACCGTGACCGTTGCGGACGCACACGGCGGCCCGCCTTGAGCGGATTATTGAGGATGATCGTCTCATCGCGCCGCGAGCCGGTGGAAATCATATCGATCCGGCATTCAGCGAGCTCTTCGATCCTCGTGAGGTACCGCTTTGCTTCCGCGGGTAAATCCTTGTAGGTCGTGACCCCAGTGGTGGGAGCACTCCAGCCACGCACCCGCTCATACACCGGCTCACAATTGGTCAACGCCAGCAGATCCGACGGCATCTCACGGTGGATTTTGCCGTTCACCCGATACCCCGTACAGACTTTCAGTTCCTTGCAGCCATCCAACACATCTAACTTCGTCACGGCCAACGACGAGAGCCCGTTCACTCGCGTGGCATGACGGACGATCACGCTATCGAACCACCCGCAGCGGCGAGCCCGCCCGGTGGTAGCGCCGAATTCTTTCCCGCGCTCCTGCAGCCAACTCCCCACCTCATCGGTCAGTTCGGTCGGGAACGGTCCACTACCGACACGCGTGGTATAGGCTTTGGTGATGCCCATCACAGCGTCGATTTTCGTCGGCCCCACTCCGGTGCCGGTACAGGCGCCGCCTGCCGATGAGCTCGACGAGGTCACATAGGGATAGGTGCCGAAATCGACGTCCAGGTGCGTGCCCTGCGCGCCCTCAAACAGCACGGTCTTGCCCGCATCGACGGCTTTATTCACGACGAGGGCCGTATCGATAATGTAGCTCTTCAAACGATCGGCATACCCCATGTACTGCTGGTAGACCTTTTCCAATTCGAAACAGTCGACTTTGTGCAGTTGCTCGAGCAGCCAATTGATGTCGACCAGGTTTTCTTCCAGCTTCTGCTTGAACAGGGCGGGATTCAGCAAATCGCCCATCCGAATGCCGATGCGCGCCATCTTGTCGCCATACGAGGGCCCGATCCCGCGCCCGGTGGTACCGATGCGACGAACGCCCTTCGACTGTTCAGACGCCTTATCGATCGCCTTGTGATAGGGCAGGATCAAATGCGCACGGTCGCTGACCGCAAAATTCTTCCCGATCTTCACGCCCTGCCCCTGCAGATGATCCATTTCCTCAATCAACGCCCCGGGATCAACCACGACGCCGTTGCCGATCAGGCAGCGGGTGCCGCGATACAGGATGCCGGAGGGGATAAGATGGAAAATGAACGTATCCCGCTTATTGATGACGGTATGGCCGGCATTGGACCCGCCCTGATACCGCACGACCATATCGGCATCCTTCGCGAGGATATCGACAATTTTCCCTTTGCCTTCGTCGCCCCATTGGGAGCCGATGATGACGAGATTCGCCATTGTTCGCTGCCTACGCTCCTTCTGCCCTTGCTGCACTCGAAAAAAAAGCCCTGACCTCGTACTGATCAGAGCCGGAAGGGCATCATGGTAGGATTCGCTTCGCGGTTTGTCAAGCAAGCTTTTCAGCGATGACCCTCTATCCGTCGGCAGACACGAGATGCTCGCCCTCCTCTTCCCGGCCCATCCCACGGAGATTTTTTGCTGCCTCTCTCTGCAGGAGCAAAAAAATGAGGACCCAGCGGCGCCGCACTCCAATGCTTTTCTTGACTGACAAAAACCGCCCATGCTAGATTGCAGAGTTACGTCTGCACGTTGTTTCTTTTTCCCGTGCCTGTGCACCTGTATAGACAAGCTTGCGTGGGGCTGTGGCGCAGTTGGGAGCGCGCGTGAATGGCATTCACGAGGTCGCCGGTTCAATCCCGGCCAGCTCCACCAAATAAAGCTTGTCCGACCAACGCTTCGAATGTGTGCGGGGATATCCGAACTCTACGAGTCATACGCTTGGCCGGCCGCCGGTGCGCACAGAGGCGCTGACACTCCCCAGCGGGTACCTCACCGAACGTTTCACCCCTTACACCGAGTCTTACTGATCCATGCTGCAGCTTGAATCTGTCCATAAACAATTTGCTACCAAAGTGCTGCTCGAAGGTGCCACGGCACACCTGCGTCCCGGTGCCCGTGTCGGCCTCGTGGGCCCGAACGGCGCTGGAAAAACGACGCTCTTCCGGATGATTCTGGGCGAGGAATCTCCCGATAAGGGAAGTATCCGCAAACGCCCGCGCCTCCGTGTCGGCTACCTCCCGCAGGAACTCGAAACCATCGTCGGAAAAACCGTGTTGGATGCCACCCACCGCGATTTGTATCCGGAGCATGAAGCCGAACGAATCCTTGCCGGCCTGGGCTTTTCGGAGACCGATTTTTCACGACCGATCGAGAACCTGTCCGGCGGATACCGCATGCGCGTCGCCCTCGCGCACCTGCTGCTCTCGAACCCCGACGTGCTCATGCTGGACGAGCCCACGAACCACTTGGACAAACCGACCCAGCGCTGGTTCGAGCGGTTTCTCCTCGACTCGAATCTCACGCTCCTCGTCATCTCGCACGACACCAAATTTCTGGACAGCATCGCTACGCACATCTGGGAACTCCGCGATCGGACCATTCAGGAATACCGCGGCAACTATACGAAGTTCCAGGAGCTCCGGGCGGCTCGAGACGCTCAGATCGAATCCGCCGCCAACCGGCAGAGCAAAGAAGTGGCCCGCGTCCAGAACTTCATCGATCGTTTTCGCTATCAGGCCAATAAAGCCAAGCAGGTGCAGTCGCGTATCAAGCAGTTGGACAAGGTGAAGTTGATCGAGCGGCAACGCGATACCAAACGCGTGCGCTTCAAGTTTCCCCTGCCCTCGGCCAGTGGCCGGCACGTGCTGGAACTCAAAGGCGTCGCGAAGAGCTACGGCGAAAAGGTGATTTACCGGTCGCTGGACTTCACCGTGGAACGGGGCCAACGAATCGCGCTGGTGGGTGAGAATGGCGCCGGGAAAAGCACGCTATTGAAAATCTTGGCCGGCGTGCTGCCGTTCGAAAAGGGCACGCGGCAGGTCGGGCACGGAGTCACGCTTCACTATTTTGCCCAACATCAAGCGGAATCATTGGACCCGGACGACACAATTCTGGAGTCCCTCGCCGAGGTTTCCGCACAGGCCGAAACGAACTTTCTTCGCGGTATTGCCGGCGCCTTCCTATTCTCCGGTGATGACCAGAAAAAGCCGATCAAGGCCCTCAGTGGCGGCGAGCGCAATCGCGTGGCCTTAGCCCGCATGCTGGTAGAGCCGGCAAACACATTGCTGCTCGACGAACCGACCAACCACCTGGACCCGGCCTCAGTGGACATGCTGACCGACGCCCTGACGGACTTTCCGGGAACGATCATCTTCATCTCCCACGATCCGACGTTTCTGACGCGCGTTGCCACGCTGATTGTTGAAGTGGATGAAGGCCAGGCGAAAAATTATCTCGGCGACTATGAGTACTTTTTGTGGAAGAAGGCGCAGGAGTTCGAATCGATCAAGGAGAGCAGCGCGGAACTCGCCGCCGCCCAAGCGGGCAAATCAGACGGCCCCACCAAGGCCATGGCTTCGCAGGTGCAACAGAAATCTCAGGGCGGAGAGCGTCGGGATCTGAGCAAAACGCAGGCGCGCCTTGAAAAGCAGGTGTCGCGCGCGGAGTCCGAGATCGCCTCAATGGAAACCAAAGTGAAAGCGCGTGACCTGGAACTGGCCGACCCGGCCCTCTACCAGGAACATGGACGATGGAGCGAATTGCAGCGTGAGCAGGAAGGTTGGAAAAAGGAACTGGAGCGACTCACTGCGCGATGGGAATCGTTGTCCGATGAATTGCAGGACGTGCGGGACAAACTGACGGCAATCGGTTAATCGGTCGACTTCAGCGTCTCTTCAAGATAGTAGTACAACCAGCGGTTCTTCTCTTTCGTCACCAGATCATCCCACACCACCCCCAGCAATATTCCCTTCTCCCACGGTTTGGCCCACGCCACGGTGGCGTTCAGCTTCTCCTGTTGTTCCACGCGATCCGGGTCCAGGAAGGCCAGCGACACGGTAATCTTTGCGCCGATGGGCAGGGTCTCTTTGGAATGAAGGCCGGCGCCGATCTTGTTGACGTTGTTCAGCACGGCCGTAAAACCCTTGGCACCGCTTTGCGGCGACACCAGGGCCGACCCGACGAGCGTCGCCCGGACATACTTCCGGCGTTCGCTCACACTCTCCGCTGAACTGGATTGACGCGCCATGCTGACCTCGGCCCTAAGTATAACCGTCTGCCCAGGTTTGTCCAGCCCCTTTCTTCACCAAATTACGAGGGTCTGGGGCGGTAATACCGTGTGCCACGGAGCGGCTCCGGGAGGTGATTCTGGTCGGTTTTGGCGGCTGGATCGTCGTGCACATACCGATACCCCTTCCCGTATCCGATGTCTTTCATAAGGGATGTCACGGCATTGCGCAGGTGCAGCGGCACACCGAGATTGCCATGTTGGCGCGCATCCCGCACCGCCTCCTGCAGGCCCACATAGGAGGCATTATCCTTGGGCCGCGAGGCCAGATACGTCGTCCCGTGCGCCAGATTGATTTGAGCCTCCGGCAGCCCGACGAACTCCACTGCCTGGGCCACCGCGTTGGCCATCACCAGGGCCATCGGATCGGCATTGCCGATATCTTCTGACGCAAAAATCACCATCCGTCGGGCAATGAATCGAGGATTCTCCCCGCCTTCCAACATACGGGCCAGCCAATAGAGGGCGCCGTCCGGGTCCGAGTCGCGCAGGCTCTTGATGTACGCCGACACCAGGTTGTAGTGCTCCTCGCCCGACTTGTCGTAACGAAGCGCCTTTTTGAGTAACGCAGCCTCCAGCACCTGTTCATCGATCGTCCGCGATCCATCCGGCCCGACAGGCGCCTGGCCGGCTACAAACTCCAACGTCGTCAACAAGCTTCTGGCATCCCCGTTGCCGAAGGCAACCAGCCGCTCGCGGGCAGCGGGGTGCAACGTGATCCGGAGCAACCCGAGTCCCCGCTCTCTATCGGACACTGCACGGTCCAGAATGGACCCGAGCGACTCTTCTGACAGCGGCTTCAACAACACCACGATGGAGCGAGAGAGTAAGGGCGCGATCAGTTCGAAGGACGGATTTTCTGTCGTCGCGCCGATGAGCACCACCGTCCCCCGTTCGACATGCGGCAAAAAGGCGTCCTGCTGGGCTTTATTGAACCGGTGAATTTCGTCGACGAACAGCGTGGTCGCCCGGCCTATCGCCCGACGATGCTCCGCAGCCTTAATAATCTCCCGCAACTCGGGAATGCCGCCGGTGACGGCTGAAAACGGCACGAACTGGGATTCGGTGTGCCGTGCGACCAGCCCGGCTAACGTGGTTTTCCCGCAACCCGGCGGTCCCCAGAAAATAACGGAGGAGAGTTGATCCCGTTCGATGGCATTTCTGAGCGGACGCCCCGGCCCCACCACCTCATCCTGCCCGACGAGGTCATCGAAGCTTCGAGGACGCATCCGTTCGGCCAGCGGGACTTTTCCCGAACGGGTGGCCGTCTGTGCCGGCGCGAAGAGATCTCCTGTGGAATCATGGGAAGACATCGTCGTACTTTGCCTGAAAAGCTTTTTCCATTCTAGCTGTCGCAAGGGAATCATCGCAAACGACTCTCGTCACCACCTGTCGACCCTCCCCTTGATTCCCGCGCGCGGCAATGCTACCACCCACCCATCAGCTTTTCACAAAGGATGAACTCATGTTTTGCGACACGAAGGGCATTCGGTTGGCCTACGATGACCGGGGCACAGGACTTCCTCTCGTCTTCCTCCATGCGTTCCCGCTGAATCGCTCGATGTGGACACCGCAGACGACCGCGCTGTCCCGACAATTCAGGACCATCGCCGTGGATCTGCGCGGACATGGTGAGTCGGATGCCCCGCTGTGGAATTTTTCACTCGACCAGTACGCCGACGATGTCTGCGCACTGCTCGACCACCTTGCCGTTCCACAAGCGGTCCTGGTCGGGCTGTCGATGGGAGGATATATCAGCTTTGCCTTCTCCCGAAAATACGGGAGCCGCCTGAAAGGACTGGTGCTGGCTGATACTCGAGCGCAGGCGGATAGCCCGGAGGGACGCACGGGACGTTTCAATCTGGCTCAGACTGCCTATGGGAAAGGGGCCGACGCCGTGGCGGACATCATGCTCCCGAAACTACTGGGCGCAACATCGCTGCAACAGAAACCTGAATTGGTTGATTACGTCCGGCGCACAATCCGGCACACGCCGGTGAGCGGCATTCTCGTCGATCTGATGGCCATGGCGGATCGCCCCGATTCCGTCGCCCATCTCCGCACGCTCGCCTCCCCAACTCTGGTGGTAGTCGGCCAGGAAGACCACACCACACCCCTCGCCGATGCGCAAGTGATGGCGACAGGAATACCCGGTGCCCGGCTGGCGGTGATCCCTGCCGCCGGGCACTTGAGTAATCTTGAACAACCTGAGGTCTTTAACGATCTGGTGAGAAACTTCGTCGAGGAACTACGGGCGGAAGGCGATTAGTTTCCGTCTCTGACGCTGCTGCCTCGAATCAACTTCAAGAACTCTTCGCGGGTCTGTTGTTGTGTGCGAAACACGCCCAGCATGGAACTGCTCACGGCCACGGTGTTCTGTTTTTCGACGCCCCGCATCATCATGCAGAGATGCCGCGCTTCCATCACCACCGCCACACCATGCGCATTCAGCTTTTTCTTCAGTGTTTCGGCGATCTGGAGCGTCAGCCGTTCCTGAACCTGCAGTCGTCGGCTGAACGCGTCCACCACCCGGGGAATCTTGCTGAGCCCCACGACTTTCTTGTTCGGCAAGTACCCAACATGGCACTTTCCAAAAAACGGCAGCAGGTGGTGTTCGCACATGCTAAAGAAATCGATGTCCTTCACGATCACCATTTCGTCGTACTCGATCGGGAACAGAGCCCCGTTGAGCAGATGATCGATATCCTGCCGATACCCTTGAGTCATAAAGCGCATGGCCTTCGCAACCCGCTTCGGCGTATTGAGGAGGCCGTTACGGTCAGGGTCCTCTCCCAATTCCAGCAAGAGATTCGTCATCAGCCCTTCGATCGGATCCTGGTCGGTCGGCGCCGCAGAGACACGCGACCGTCTGGCTCGGGACCCAGAAACCACTTTAGCCATGCCTCACTCCCTCTTCTCTCCGCATGCTCTCCACGGAGCCGGAATACTCGAAGTAGTTATCCCGCGTTTCAATTACTCCGACCTTTACTAACCGTCCCGCAGGAAGCTGATCCACCAGCAAGTCCCAAATGAGCAGCACCAGATTCTCTCCGGTCGTGGTCTGGGTCGCGAACTCAGGATCCAGATTCAAATCCTGATGATCGAAACGTTGCACCACGATCCGTTCGACCACGGCATCAAGCCGTGACACATCGAGCACCTGATGCGTGACCGGATCGATGTCACCTCTGACGGACACGAACACCACATAGTTGTGGCCGTGTCCGTTGGGATTATTGCACTTCCCGAAAGTGGCCCAATTCTCCTCAGCCGACAGCTGATCGGTATGCAGCCGATGGGCAGCGCAGAAGCGATAGCGCCGGGTGATGGTGGCCTCAGACATCGAGACAACTCTCCAGAAAGATCGACAGAACGAACAAGCCGGGAGGGCCCCCACGATAGAGAGGGAGCCACTCCCGGCTTGCTGCTACTCAATGAACCATTCGCAATCCGGTTGGGGGACAACCGGAAGGCTCTTACGCACTGAAAGAACTGCCGCACCCGCAGGTCGTCTTGGCTTGCGGATTCTTGATCGAGAATCCGGACCCCTGCAAGCTGTCGACATAATCCACTTCGGCGCCCTGAAGCAGCGGTGCGCTTTGCGAATCCATGATGACCTTCACGTCGCCTTTTTCAATGACCGTATCATCGTCGGCCATTTTGGATTCGAAGGCCATGCCGTACTGATACCCGTGGCATCCTCCGCCGCGAACATAGATCCGCAGACCGACCACGTCTTTTTCCTCGGTCATGAGTTCTTTTATTTTCTGCTCGGCCAATTGCGTAATCGTTACCATCGTTGGTCCTCCTTCTGGTCTACGTGTTCGGCACGTTTCGTTACTCTACCATCTCACTGGAACTTACGGAAGTCCTGTCCCTCTTTTTCCGACTTCGCCTGATGAGGCGGATGTGGGCTGCACCCATTTGGTTTCCGGCACACGCACCACCACATCTCCTAATACCCTTGCCTGACACCCTAGCCGATGCCACGGCTCCGACAAGGCTTCACGATCCAACAAGTCCTGTTCGTCGAAATCGATCTCCGACAGATTGTCCCCACCCGTCTGCACTTCAACGCGACACGTGGTACAGGACGCATTGCCGCCGCAATCGTGATTCAGTTCAAACCCCAGCATCTTGGCAGCTTCCAGCAGCGTGAGATTTGACTCGACCTCACCGCTCCGCCCCTGGGGATGAAGAAAACTCACACGCGGCATCCGACCATTCCTCTAGGCGTTCGCACCGCCCCCAGTGCGGGCCGGCTGAAAGGGACAGCGTTGCAAACGAATATGCTCTTCAAATTCATGCTGGAACAATCGCAGGCTGCTCTGCACCAGGACTGCGGCACCCGTGATCAGGGTGCAGTACCCGGTGCCCTTTACAAATCCACACAATTGCAGCAATGAGTCGAGGTCCTTCTGGCTCCCCTCTCCGCGCTCGATCTTGTCCATCAATGTCGCCAGATTGATCGTACCCATCCGGCACGGAGGGCATTGGCCGCAGCTTTCACCCTTGAAGAAATTTGAGTACTTGAGGGTAGCAGCAACCATGCAGGTGGCGTCGTCAATCACAATCGTCCCGGCGGAGCCGAGTCCGGTCCCGGCCTTCTTCAGTGAATCGAAATCCATCGGCAGATCCAGTTGATCCGCCGTGACCATTGAGAACGCAGGCCCCCCTGGGAATACGGCCTTGATCTTGCGCCCGTTAGGGACACCTCCGCCGCACGTCTCAATGAGGTCCCTGATCGTCACGCCCATCGGCATTTCATACACTCCGGGCCGATTCACCGATCCGCTAAGAGAGAAGAGCATGGTCCCGGGACACTTCTCCGTCCCCACCTGAGTAAACCACGCGGCGCCGTTTTTAAGAATCTGGGGAATATTGCACAACGTCTCAACGTTGTTCACCAAGGTCGGCTTCCCGTACAGTCCGAAATCGGTGGGATAGAACGGCGGCTTCTGACGCGGCATGGCCGGACGTCCCTGCATGGACTCCAACATGGCCGTCTCTTCACCAGCTACATAACTGCCATGGCCGGAGTAGACTTCAAGGTCGAGGTCCACGCCCGTTCCGAGGATATTCTTCCCCAAGAGGCCACGTTCCCTGGCTTGGGCGATGGCTTTTCTGAGATTGGCCTCTTCTTCCGCGTACTCATGGTTGACGTAAATGTAGGAGGCTTTGGCGTTCACGGTTCGAGAGGCAATGAGACAGCCCTCGATCAGTTGGTGCGGGATATGCTTCAGGAGATGACGGTCTTTGAAGGTGCCCGGCTCATGCTCACCGGCGTTGCAGACAAAGTAACGTTCCTGCACTCGATGATTGAGGACCTTGTCCCACTTCGTACCGGTCGGAAAACCGGCGCCGCCACGACCGCGCAACCCGGCTTTCTTAATTTCGCCGACGATGTCGTTTGGGGTCATTTCTTTCAGACACTTCCGCCAGGCTTCATACCCGCCGGTCTTGAGGTAGGGGTCGATTTCCCAAGGAGCCCCTTCAAGCTTCTGCAATACCCTTGGTTGAGGTAGGGTCACGTTATTCCCTTTCGGGGGTAGCACCCCCAGGTTAGCAGGAACGTACTATACGGCTGCCCTCCGGGGGCCGTCAAGCCAAGTTCGCCTGATTAGGCCTGAATCTCAATCAGTTAGGCCTGATAGGCCTACAGCGAATCAGTCCAAAGACTCGCCGGCCTTCGATTACGGTACCCGGCACCGATTGGCCCAAGAAAAAGGGGACTGGCCACCCGAGTTGGACGACCAATCCCCGTGATCCTGCGCACTCAACGGTTTACTTCAAATGGCTCCCTGCTCCCATGAAGAACAACATGGGAATAGACAGCAAAAAGTTGATGCGTGATGCGATCAAGGCCGTTTTTCCCCACTGAGCCATCTCCGGCGGAGCGGGCGTGCCCTGGGCAGCCGCAGCCACCGCTGCAATGACTTTCTTCTGATTGGGCCAAATAATCCCGTGCACGTTCCCCATCATAATGATACCCAGGAGACCGCCGATCCCCAGTGCAAGCGCCCCCGTTCCACCCTTTGAATAGAGGTAGCCGTAGAGGACGATCCCCGCGAGGACGGTGACCGTGGCGCCATGGCGGAACCAATTCAGCGCAGCAGGCATGAGCTTGGGAATGACGATGTTCTTCGTCGGTCCATCCAGGCTCTTGAGAAAGCCAGCATTGATAAGGTTAAAGAAGTACAACAGTCCGATCCAAGTGATGCCGGCCAGGAAATGAACCCAGCGAACGATCAGACCGAACCAATCGGCTTCGCCCGCCCCCACCCCCGCCATACCCAGATAGACGACTATCAATCCGACAGCGAGCGCAAATCCTGCGCCCAATGTCTGATATGGATCCTCCAAGAATTTCATACGCCCCCCAACTGTAACGGTTTACTGCCAACCACGTTCTCTACTGCAGGCCATTGAGCCTTGTCAAGCAACCTGCGTCCCATGCCCACCCGAAGTCGGCCGGTCACGCAGTCAGCAGGCGATCAACGACTGCACATAAGTCCCGCACCGCATCCGCGGACGCCTGCAATGCAGTGCGCTCCTCAGCCGTCAGATCATATTCAACGATGGCTTCACCCCCGTTCCGTCCCAACGTCACGGGCACACCAACGATGACATCCTTCAGCCCGTATTCCCCCTCACAGAGCATGGCACAGGGCACCACCCGCTTCTGGTCGTTCATGATCGCTTCGACCATATCCACCGCGGAGGCGGAGGGCGCATAAAACGCGCTGCCGGTCTTGAGCAGCCCCACGATTTCGGCCCCGCCGTCCTGTGTCCGCTTAATCAAGGCAGCGAGCCGATCCGGAGCCAATCGATCCGTGATCGGCTTCCCGGTCACCGTCGTTTGCCGAACCAGCGGCACCATCGTATCCCCGTGCCCCCCCAACACCATCGCCTGCACCTCCGTGCCCGGCACATCCAATTCTTCGGCTACGAACGACCGCAAGCGCGCCGTATCCAGGACACCCGCCATCCCGAGGACTCGTGATTTCGGCAGTCCGCTGACCTGTCGCGCTACATGCACCATGGCGTCCAACGGATTCGTCACCAGAATAAGGATGATGTTCGGCGAACGCGATACCAGCTCGCGCACCACCGTTTTGACAATTTTAGCGTTCGTCGCCAGGAGTTCGTCCCGGCTCATGCCCGGTTTCCTGGGAATTCCCGACGTGATGACGGCAATGGAGGACCCGGCGGTCTCGTCATACCCATTCGTCCCGACGACGCGGGTGCTGTACCCGCACACCGGCCCGGCCTGTGTGATATCCAAGGCCTTGCCCTGCGGGATGCCCGGCACAATGTCGACCAGTACGACATCGTACGCATTTTTCTCCGCCAGCCGCTGCGCGACCGTTCCGCCGACATTCCCCGCGCCCACTACCGTAATCTTTGGTCGTCCCATCATCCCACCTCGTGAAGCGTGAAACGTGAAGCGTCAAGTGCAAGAGGTCCCTTACACTCACCGTTTACCCTTCACGCGTGTTCGTGACCCGTCCAGCCGCCGACCTTGAAATTGATCGTGCAGACAAAATTATCCCCGTCGTAAAAATTCACTTTGATTTTCTTCTTCCCGTAGTGTGCCGCGAGAAACTCTTCGGGCGCATCAACCAATCCCTGGTACCCGCCGGCGGGATACTCGCCCAGTTCGTGGAATACCACGATCATGCCGGCTTTGACTTCCTCGAGAATCTTGGCCGTGCAGCGCGGATAAATCTCCCAAAACTTGGCGTCGATCTCCTCCCGCGTCGGTTCCGGCCGTTCCTCTCCGGGCTTGGTATCGCGATTCGCAAATTTGGCCTGCCGTCGCACATAGGGATATTGATGGCCCGTAAATAACTTATAGAGCCACGGTGGCACAGTCGGTCGTGTCGGCTGCTCAATCATCGTTGGTATACTCCAGTACTGCAAAGGCCTCGCGCACGACCATTCAGGCGGTGAGCCGATGGTAAATCCTCGGGAGCTTCTCCGGCAACCCCTCCACCCGATCAATCACCACATACCGCACATCTCCGTACATTCGACGCACATAGGGATCCGCCTGCTTGTCGATCGTGATGCAGACCGGTTCGATGCCGCTGACACGGGCCTCCCGCAGCGCCATGCGCGTATCTTCCAGCGAGTAGTCGTCCTTGTAGCCGTCGTCCAATGGGCGGCCGTCGCTGATGACGACTAGAATCCGCGTCTTGGCCTGGCGGGCGAGAAGCTTGCTGGTCGCATGCCGAATGGCCGCGCCGTCGCGATTCTGCTGCAGAGGCACAACCCCCCCCAACTTGGCCCCGGCACGCCCGGTTACGAGTTCGTCGAAGCCTTTCACGACCACAAAATCCACCTGGTTCCGCCCCTGCCCCGAATAGCCGTACACGGCGAATTGATCGCCGATCGCCGTCAACGCTTCACAGAGGAGCACGAGCCCCTGCTTTTCGATATCGATAATCCGCCGTCCCTGCTCGACCTGACGACTCGTCGATCCACTGAGATCCACCAGAAATGCGGCGGCGACCTCACGTTCCCGTTTTTCGCGCCGCACATAGATCCGCTCCGATGGCTCGATGCCCGCCGACAGATCAGCCACTCGACCGATCACGGCATCCATGTCCAGGTCTTCTCCGTCCAACTGACCGGAAACGCGCCGGAGCCCGGGCGGGCGCAGACTTTCGAAATAGCGACGCAACAGCGTGACCGTTCCCCGTTGGGCGGCGAGGGTCTCTTCCACAAAGTCCGATGTCCCCTCAACCGCCTCGCGCTCAACCACCCGGCACCAATTCATGCGGTAGTCCTGAATGGCCGCATCCCATTCCCGGTAACGAACCGTCTTGGTCTCGCCGGCTTTGTCATTCTCCGGCCGAGCCCCCTCGCCTTCGACCGCCAGCACCTCCTCCACGAGCGAGGGCTGTCGGCGGCCGGGGACAAGCACGTCTTGCGACATCTGCTGCGAGCGCGCGGTGCCCGCGCCTGACGAACCTCCGGCATCACCGGCCAAACCCGCGCCGCCTTCGCTATCACCCTGGCCGGACGCCGCACTCTGTTCGGGAGACGATTCCGTTCGGTCGCGCACCAGATTGGGATCCATCGCGCCGCGATAGTCCCAATTGTCCATCGGCCGGTACGTATCGGACAGGTCTTCCGACGACTTGGGCGCGGGGATGGATTGTTCCGGAACCTCCGCTTCGTCCTGGCTGGGAATGGCCTCGCGACGAATGGCTAATAACTCGTCCATCCGCGCATAGAGGCGGTCCGCCAGGCGCACCGCATCCTCGGCGGTGGCCCGAGGATGGTAGATCGTCCGGCAAAGCGACCAGAGCTGATCGACTTCGCTTTTGACTGCGTCCGGAACGATGACCGATCCGCCATCCGTCGTGGTGAACAGCAGGAGCTGATCGACCACTAATTCGCGCACCGTCATGCCATGCGCAAGACTTCGAACGTTCACCGCGTCTTTGGCAACGGATGCCAGGTCACGGCTCAAGCCGGGATATTCGGCGCGCAACAGATATTCGACCCTGGCATCCTCCACAAGGGCCCAGAGATCGCGAATCAGGCCAGGCTGCGGATACCGCGCAAATACATCACCCAAGGTCCGTGTTTCCGTTGAGGCGGGACGCCCATAACGCTGCGCAAGATCCTCAACCAGGTCCTGTAACCTGACAATAGGCAACTCGAATGTGCCGAACTCCAGATGTCCGGCCTCATGCGCCGCCATCACCATATAGAGCCGCACGTTTTCATCGTAGGTCGGATACCGCCTGACGAGGGACGGCAGGCCGATGCTCTGCCCGTCTTCACTCACCCTGGCACGAGCCATCGGCTGGGTCGATTCGAGAGAGTCGGGAAGATCGTGAATGCGCAGATCGCGACCGCAGAGCGCCTGCGCGAACAATTTGACGCGCCGGGCGATCTGCCGCAACGGTACCCCGCTCATGGCCTGAGACACGGCGCCCAAGGCCTTCTCCGTTTCCATCGCGAAGTAGGCTTGCCCCGCCTCCTGGCTGTACTCCAACACTTCCATGCCGGAAGCAAACCAGGATTGGAACTTCTCCTCCGCTCCCTCACCGGACCCGACCAAGGCGATCAATTCAGGACAGCGTCGAAGATAGGTCAGTGCCGTCTCCGCGTCACGCTCGGCGACCAGCAACCCGTAGCGGAGCACCTGAGTCCGCCATTTCTCCGAAGGAAGACGGCGGAGGATCGCAGGCGCCTCCGCCAATACCGCAATACCTGCTGCCGGGGCCCGCTCGGCCATCTGCGCACCGATACCAATCACCTGGTTGCGGTGTGACGGCCCGGGAATATCTTCCAGAATGGCCGGACTCGTTCTGAAGAATTCCAAGACTCCCAAGTAGTCCGGTTTGCCGAGACTATTCTCGACGATGAGCTTCATGCCGAACCGCACCCAGGCACGAACGGCATCGAGCGACAAGACACGAGCAATCGAGGGAATCTGGCGGATATATTCCACCGCCAGGGCAAAATCCGTTTCCGTGAGTTCACAGGCCAGATCCATCCACACGGACCAATCTGCCGGAGATAAGACAGCGACCGCTTCCGGAGCAATCCGGATGAATTCCACCGCCACATTAGCCTGGCGGTCCGCAAGTTCCAATGCGGCGGCCAGCACGATGGCTCTGCCGGATGGCTCGATGAGACCGAGCAGCAACGGACTCTCCTTAAAAAATCTCAAGGCCAGCGCACCGGAATCGGCCGCGATGGCCACCCCGAGATCGACCCATGGCAGCACATCCGCCAGCAGGCCGCGACGCTGCATGTCGGCTAACGCATCGATCGCAGCCCTGGCCGCTTTCGGCGCTTCTTCCGTGAGTTCGTCCAACAACACCAGAACACCGTCAACGGCATCGGGCCTGGCAGCCGAATCGGCGATAGCGGTCACCACGGCAGCAGCCGCGTCAGGCCCGAGTTGTTCGGCCAGCAGATCACACAGTTGTTCAGAGGAGCGCCCAGACGCCATAGTGCCAGAATCCGTTTTGGGGGAAGTTGTGGATTGTAAAGGACACAATTTCGCTTGTAAACTGTGTCCTCGCGAGGGGCAGGGACCGATGGCGCACGGACAACGATTCACCGGGCAGTGGTAACGCGGGGGACAGGATGGCTGAACCGAGCAAAGAAAGCCTCGACAAGATGTGGAAGTATGTAAAGGGCTTCGCCGAGAAGAGCGGGACCGCCATGCACCCGAATGAAGCCGTGACCAACGCGGTGGTACTCGGCCTCGCCGCCCACGTCGATGAGTTGGGGAAGCCGTTGTGCCCCTGCAACTTCTACCCCGACAAACAGGCCGAAGCCAAGCTGCGACGCTGGATGTGCGCCTGCGACGAGATGCAAATCTACAAATACTGCCACTGCCTGCTTTTCGTCCGTGAAGACGGCATGCCGATCACCGAATATCTGCCGGAGGACCACGAAGGTCGCCAGTGTTACGGACTCATCACCGATCCAACGCCGGAAAAGGGACGGGCGCTCCGGCACAAAGCACTGCCGATGGCGCCGAAAGAAGGCACTCCACCGACCACACCGGAGTCCGCCCCGCAGCCGTGATCAAGCTGATGCCTTCCGGCCGGAATCCTGCCGTTGCCCTCAGACTCTCAGCCCTGTCTCTCCTGCTCGGGCTAGCCTCTACCGGATGCCTGCACACGATGGAGGCAATCGACCCACGAACTCTGCCGATTACCTCAGCCTCAGGCCAACGGCTGCAACAGCATGTGTCGTTTCTAGCAAGCCCTGAACTCGCTGGTCGGCTGCCGGGCTCACCCGGAAATCGCCAGGCTGCCCACTATATTGAGGAACAGTTTCGAGCCGTCGGACTCCACCCACTGCCGTCGCTCGGCGGCTACCGACAGGCCATCTCGCCAACGATCGGCGACAACATCCTCGGCTTCCTCCCGCCGCCCCCCGGCCCAGCCCCCGCGCGATGGATTGTCATCGGTGCCCACTACGATCATTTGGGCTATCCCTTCCTCGGCGCGGACGACAATGCCTCCTCCGTCGCCATTCTCATTGAAACGGCGCGACGCATGACGAGCCTCTCTCGCCACGGCATTCTGTTTGTGGCTTTCAACAGCGAGGAATCTCCTTATTTCGGCAAAACCGAGATGGGGTCACAGTTTTTGTTTCACCACCTGCCGCCGGAAATCGGCCATACCGAGAACCTCCAGGCCGTGGTCATCATGGACCTCATGGGCGGCGTACAGTGGCCCCCTATCAAGGATGCGATTTTTGCCGCCGGCGCGGAAACAAGTCCGACGCTGTACCAGCGCGTCAAACAAGCCTCGGCGCCATCGTTGACCGTCTTCCCTGTGGGCATGCACCTGGTCGAGGAAATTCCCGAGATCGGCCACAAGGCCTTCAGCGACTACGACGTCTTCCGCAACCATGGGCTACCGTATTTGTTTCTCTCCGCAGGACGCACCCCGCGGTACCACACTGCCGGAGACGTCACCAGTACCCTACATTACGACCGCATGGCCGCCACCGTCGAATGGCTGCGAAACGTGATCGCCCTGATCGATCAGGATGAGGCGCCCTACGGATTTCAGGCTGATCGTGTGGAGTGGGCCGATGAAGTGGCGTCGTTCCGAGAAATCGTCAACCACGCGCTACAAGACGAGACGCGGATTCCCGGCACGTCGCGATGGTCGTTGCGGAAATTGAGGCAGGATGCGGAATGGCTGCGGGACGCCGATCGTTTAGTGCCGACGCCGCAAAACCGTGATCGGCTGGAGCGGATCTCGATTCGTGTGCAATGCCTGATGGCCGACTACTCCGGCTGTTTCACATTTTGATTGATCCAGGCTGTGCACGCGCAGAATATCGGATGCGTCGTTATTGCCAGCCGGTTGTCTCGTACCCTTTTTCTTTGAGGCAGCGTTCTACAAAAGCCGCGTAGTCCGGCTGCGGTTGCAGCGGTTTGTAGGTTCCCGCAAGCAGGCCCAGTACCCCGCCGACCGCGCCACCTGCAGCCGCCCCGATGGCGATACCGGTCGGCCCGCCGATCAACCCGGCGGACGCTCCCACCGCCGCCCCGCCGATGATCCCCAACGTCGCGCCGGCGCCGGCGTTCCCGCTCCGATTGGTCCCGTGCTGCAACCCGGCGCGTTCCGCCTTTTCTCCGCACACAGCCGCCTCACGTGCCGCCTGGTCTTTGCCATACAGTTGTAGCCGAGTGTTGGATTTCAGGATGGGCTCCGGCCCGGCACAGGCCGTCAACCCGATCACGACCAGAAGTATCGAACACCAGGTTTGTCTTCGCCGAACTAAGCCGGTCTGCCCCGTCATAGTCATCCGATCACCTCGCATGCGTTTCCCCTCGGCGATGCCTCCCGACGGCAGAGGCTCGCGATCCATCCGACGCTCATGTCATTCCAGGTGAAGCTGTAGACGCACCTGTTCCACCGATCGCCCCTTGACCAACACGCGCTTCTGACGACTTCCCGCGCCGCTCAGGATCTGGACTGCGCTTAACGGCACCTCGCAGCGACGGGCGAGAAACCGGCGCAACTCGTCATTGGCGGCGCCGTCGGCCGGCTGCGCGGCGATGCGAATCTTCACCGCGTGCCCGTGCAGACCCGCACATTCACTGCGGGAGGCTTTCGGCTGCACATGAACTGAAATGGTCACGCCCTCGGAGGTGGCACGAACGGCCTGTTCGGGTTCAGTGGCCTGGCGCTCTCGCATGGGGTGTGGTTGGTCGCCGAGCTCCTGCCAATACCGCCTCACTGCGTCGCAGCGAGTGGATGCGTCAGAATATCGCCTTCACGACTTCGATGATGCTGCGCAACATGTCCGGATCGTCGGTGATAGGACGGGCAATAGCGACCTCACAGGCTTGATCGGCCGGTACGCCTTGCCGGATCAATGTGGCCGCATAGATCAGCAGTCTGGTGCTCACGCCCTCTTCCAGTCCGTGATTCTTGAGGTTGCGAACTTTCTCCGCAATCTTGACGAGACGCTGCGCAACCTCGAGGCTCACGCCGGCTTCATGCGCCACCACCCGGCTCTCGACATCGGGCAAGGGGTAGTCGAACTCGATCGCCATGAACCGTTGCTTGGTGCTCTGTTTGAGATCTTTCAGAATACTTTGGTAGCCGGGGTTGTAGGAAATCACCAGCATGAAGTCATCGACCGCTTCAATGACCTGCCCCTTCTTCTCGATCGGCAACAGGCGCCGATCGTCGCTCAAAGGATGGATAATAACGGTGGTGTCTTTCCTGGCTTCGACGATCTCGTCCAGGTAGACGATGGCCCCCTGCTTGACGCCGAGGGTCAGCGGGCCGTCCATCCAGACCGTTTCCTGCCCCTTCAACAGATACCGGCCGACGAGATCGGAGGCCGTGAGATCTTCATGGCAGGCCACGGTGATGAGTGGGCGCCCCAGGCGATAGGCCATGTGCTGGACGAAGCGCGTCTTCCCGCATCCCGTCGGGCCCTTCAGCATCACCGGCATGCGACTCTGGGCCGCAATCGTGAACAACCCGACCTCGCCCCGCACTTCGGCATAAAACGGCTCGCGCGCGATCCGATACCGATCGATCTCCTGTTCCTGCCCTTTCGGCGCCGATACCGTTCGCCCTTCGCTCATTCCGACACTCCTACATTGAATTGAATAACCTGCATGGTGCGCCACGATAAACGGAAACGAGCGGGAAGTTCAAGCGGCCGGCTGAGTACAGAGGTAGACGCGCCCTTGTGCGATACGGTCAGGCGACTTTCGACCCATCGAGCACTTCTCGAACCTTTTGCGCCAGCGTCGTAGGCGTAAAGGGCTTCTGCAGGAAGGAATGCTCTGTATCGATCCCTCCCTTGGAAAAGGCCGGGTGATCCGGATAGCCGGACATGTACAGCACTTTGACCTCCGGACGAACCGTCGCGAGTTTTTCGGCGACTTCCGGTCCGCTCATCTGCGGCATGACCACGTCCGTGAGCAGCAAATGGATCGGGCCGGCATGTTTGGCGCCGGTGAGCAACGCTTCAATCCCGTGCCGGGCCTCGAGCACCGTATATCCATGCAAGCGCAGGGTTTCATTGACCAACCGTCGGACACCCGGCTCGTCCTCCACCAACAATACCGTCTCGCGCCCTCTGACCGAGTCCCCTCCGACCGCGACGGATTCGGTCTCCGTTGCGGCCGATTCCACCCGAGGAAAGTAAATCTTAAAGGTCGCCCCGCGTCCCGGCTTGCTCTCGACCTCGATACAGCCGCCACTTTGCTTGACGATGCCATAGACCGTCGAAAGACCGAGCCCCGTGCCCTTGCCCTTCTCTTTGGTGGTGAAAAACGGCTCAAAGACGTGCGACTGCGTATCCTCGTCCATGCCGTGGCCGGTATCGCGCACGATCAACGCCACATAGGAACCGGGTTCGGCGCCCATCGGCGGACGGTTCCTGCGTTGGCCGAACTGCACATTGCTGGTCTCCACCGTGAGGCGGCCGCCGTTCGGCATGGCATCACGGGCATTCACCGCAAGATTCATGATGACCTGCTCCACCTGACCGGGATCCGCCTTCAACTGCCCCAGCGCCGGGTCCAGCACCGTGCAGAGCTCGACGATGTCCTCGCCCAGCAACCGTCGCAACATGCCTTCCATATTATGGATCACCGAATTCAGATCCAGCACTTTCGGCGCAATGAATTGTCGGCGACTGAACGCCAGCAGTTGTCCGGTGAGACCGGAGGCGCGATCCGCCGCCTTCTTCACTTCCTCCAGTTCCTTCCGGAATCCATCTGTAGGCGCCAGGCGGCTCAACACCAGTTCGCTGTATCCACGAATCACCGTCAGCATGTTGTTGAAGTCGTGCGCCACGCCGCCGGCCAGTCGTCCGACGGCTTCCATCTTTTGCGACTGCTGGAGTTGGGCTTCCGTGCGCCGCAGCGCATCCTCGGCCCGCGCGCGTTCGCCGAACTGGCCGATTTTCAGTCCGACGTCGGCCACCATCTTCAACAGCTGCTCGTCCGGCTGCTTGATCTCGCGCCGGAACAACTCGATCACCCCCTCCACTTCGGTGCCGACCCGAACAGGAAATCCGAAGGCCCCGTGTAATCCCACTCTGGCAGCGGCGCCACCGCGAGGGAAATTGGCCTCCTGCACCACGTCTTTAATCCACGTCGGTTCCCCGGCCTGCCAGATCCGTCCGGGGAGTCCCTTGCCGATCGTAAAGGTATGTTGCCAGGTGTCCAACACAAACTCTTCGGCGTTTAATGCGGGCGACTGCCAGACATCCAGACAACGCAGCACACTGCCCTGCCGATCGAGCCGCCAGAATATTCCCAACTCCCATTCGAGACTTTCGCAGATGGCCTGCAGGATCTTCGGTCCCGCTTCTTCCAGCGTCCGCGATTCCGCCAAGACGCGCGTGACCGCATACTGCGACGCGAGTTGGCGCTCGGTACGTTTCCGAGCCGTAATATCCCGGATGAACGCGCTGAAAATATAGGCATCGCCCAGCCGGGCGGGAGAAATGGTGATTTCGACGGGAAACTCATGACCGTCGCGGTGGGATCCCATCATCTCAATCCGTCGATTGAGGAGTGCACCCTGCCCGGTGTCCAGGAAATGGCGCAACCCGCGCTCATGCGCCTCCCGATCGCGCACAGGAATCACCGTTTCGGACACGCGACGGCCGAGCGCTTCCTCACGCTCCCAGCCGAAAATATTGACCGCCTGCGCATTCCAATCCGTAATGATGCCGCCCGCATCCATGGAAATCACGGCGTCCAGTGCCGTATCGACGATAACCCGGTTGCGTTCCTGACTCTGCAGCAACGCGGCCTCCGCCGCACGCGCCCATTCACTTTCCTGCTGCGCCTGGCGATGCTGTTCACGCAATCGACCGGTGGCCCAGAGCAACAGGCCGACCATCGGGAGCCAGACGACGACACCGGCCATGCCCAGTTTCCACATCATGGCTCGAATCGGCAGGAGAATGAGGTCCCGATCCATCCGTAGCAGGATCGTCCATTGCAATCCGGAATAGTCGCCATACCCCTTGGTTTGAGAATAACCCGTGACGACCGGGACGTGACGGCGAACATGCATTTCTTCGACATATCCCGCCTTACCGGACCGGCTCAACAGCACCGAGGGCAACCCGAGTTCCGTGAGATTCACCCGATCGATGCCGGAGAACGCTGAATCCACAAACACGACACCGGCTTTCGTCAGGAATTGATATTCGAAAGGGCCCGCGGAGCCATCGGTTTGCTGAATTTCACGGACCGTTTCAATGAGGACATCCTCCAGCATCGGCAGCCCGATGCGGGTCGTCACGGCACCGAGAAACTGGCCGCCGACACTCAGAATGGGGGCCGTAAAGGCCACGGACTCGATTTTATGATTCGATTCATGGATCTCGACTTCGTCCACCTGCACGGTTCCGGTCTGCCGAACCCGGTCGAACCAGCCGCTCCGACTGTAGTCCTGGCCGATCACGGAGGAGTCCGTCGCCGCCACCATACGCCCATGAGCGTCCGTCACGCCCAGCCAGAGATAGACCGGCGCATAGGTTTCCTTCATCCACTGCAGATATTCGTTGATGTACTTTTTATCGAGGGCGCGATCAGAAAAGGCTCGAGCCATCATGCGCACATCCGCATGGCGTTCGAACAACAACCGATCGAGTTTGTCCGCAATTTCCGCGGAGGCCAGCGTGAGATTTTCTCCGGTCGCCTCGACCATTCGCACTTCAATGGAACGGAGCATCACCACACCGATCACAAGCGCCACAATGGTCACGCCGACGATCAGGACAGGCAACCAGGGATAGGACCGACGCGGTGAACCGGCTGGAAGCGAGGCGGCCATACTCAGGACTCCGTCACAATGTAGTTTGGTAACAATCGGGCAGGATGATACCACTGCTTGGAACGAGCCAGACTCGGCAGGCCAGAATCATCCATCGTGTTGATCCAACATGCCCCTTTCGCGCGAGCTTGGCGACAGAATTCACGAAACACAAACGGCCCCAGTCCCACAATATCCCGATCGGCAACTTCCAGCAACACACAAAACACCGACGGGTTGAGCCATAGGCCCATCGTATAGGCCCGGATACGGCCCCCAACCCGGACCACGGCGCCGGTCAGCCCGAGTTCGGCCGCGTTAGACAATGCCGTCTCATGCGCGCCCGCGGCATCCGCCAACAGCGCAGAGGCCCAATCATCGGAACCGGCCCGCTGCTTCTGTTCCCGCCATTCATGAAACAAGCTGACACAGGCTCGTTGGTCCCGAGACTCATAGGGCTCAAGCATCCCGCCCCGTTCCCGGATAAAACGATTGCACGCGGCCCGCGGGGATTTAAATGACTCGCCGGACAAGTCGGACAGAGCTGATGCCTCGTAGAGATAGTCTGGCTCTTTCGCAGTCACACGGTAGCCCAGTGCGCGAATCTCATCGATACAGGCCTCCGGCACATTTTCGACCCGCGTGACCCGGGAATCGCCGTTCCGTTCACGCATGAACCGAAAGGCCCCGGTCAACGGCTGAGCAAGAGGACCCGCCCCAAGCGGGGGCAGGGCCATGAACAGGCCATCGGGGCAGTCGGCGAACAAACAGAGATGGTCGTGGAGAACAGCCCAGGAATAGGTCACGCGATGTCGCCAGATATAGTGGTAGGCGAAGGACGCGGCGGCGAGCGGCGTTCCCTGAACACCGGCGCTGACGGCGAGCGCCGCGTCCATGCGTCCTCGATCCCCGAGCGTGAGGGCCTGCGTCCTCGCCTGCGTGCGCCCCTGCCGCAACCGTTCGGTCACGCGTTCGAGCGGCCGCAACACGATCACGTCTTCTTGAAATCGCCCGATGAGCCTGGGATACCGCACAAGCGTCTCCACCCTGGCATCCTGCTCAATCCATCCGGCAACTTCGTCGGCAGCCTGCGCCACGAGCGGTGAAGGCTGGTCCCTCATGTACGGACACTTCGTATCCCATCCCAACAGCACCTGCTCATGCATGGCATCCCACATCAAGGCAAACGGGTAGAGCCGGCAATCGAGGGGACGGACGTCATAGATGCGGCACTGCGAGGTTGCGCAATCGAAGGCCGGACAGACGTACCCGTCCCCATCCGGATTCGGAGTCAGGTCGATTTGTGAACCATCGGGGTTTGGAAACAGCGCAGGGGAAAGCCCGGCCGCAGTTGCAGTCCCGATTTCATCGGCGGTAAAGAAGGGCCGCAGGAAACTGTCTCGCTCCGGAAACCGGCAACAGACATCGCAACTGAGGCAGGCAGAACTCGGCACGATCTGCAGGAGAGGATCACCCCCGGGACGTGAAGGATGTGTGGGGACAATTGGCACGAATGAACTCGTCATGAGCTGTGAGCGCATTGTAGCACTAACAGACTGAGCGGCCTACTAATCGGAACGTTTCACCCCCGCGTGGCCGAGCTCTCACGGGGCGGTAACGAATCGCTCCTCGAACCGCT
The DNA here is from genome assembly GCA_024998565.1 of Nitrospira sp. Taxonomy (NCBI): domain Bacteria; kingdom Pseudomonadati; phylum Nitrospirota; class Nitrospiria; order Nitrospirales; family Nitrospiraceae; genus Nitrospira; species Nitrospira sp. Next base: position 144,994 of record JACOEM010000009.1, on the reverse strand, counting down.
CCGGCGCTCCGCTGACTTGTACCGGTATCAGAGGCCATGGTACGATTTGCTCACCTCGAATCCAAACGCGAGTGCGAGGCATGCGACTGCGCTGCGAGTCTCGAGGATATTGCATTGGCACTGGCACAACATTCACGTGAGCCATTGAACTCCGACGAAGCCCGCCGACGTTGTCTCGCAATTCGTGATGCTCTCGTTTGCGCCGGGATCTATGGCCAGACCGGCGACGGCGCGGCAACGACCGGCTCCTCAATTCAGACGCCACGGTTCCGCCTGTCGCCGACGCCCTTTCCGCTCTCTTCCTCGGACGTCACGTTTTTTCAGCAACTGGGACAGGACCTCCTCTCCTTCTACCGGGCTCTGAACCGTCTGTATCAGGACAGCACCCGCGGAACGCAACCCGCCTGGGTAGCGGCCTATCTCGACCAGGGCAAACCGGAATCGCTGATCACCTTTAGCCGGATGAACCGTTTCCGCACCCTCATTCCGGGCATCATCCGACCCGACGTGATTCCAACCGCCGACGGCATGGTGATCACAGAGCTCGATTCGGTACCGGGTGGGATCGGCCTGACCGGTTGCCTGACTCGAGCCTATGATGATCAGCCCACCATGGAACACCAGCCCCCCGGCCCGGCGCCTGAACGCTCTCCCCTCATCGCAGGGCGTGACGGGATGTTGCAAGGCTTCGCCGCCATGCTGCACGCTCAGCAAGGAGCCCAGGAAGGGTGTCTGGCGATTGTCGTCTCCGATGAGGCCAAGGAATACCGGGCGGAGATGGAATGGATGGCCCAACGATTGCGTGAGATCGGGCACCAGGCTTACTGTGTTGAACCACGGGCGGTGCATTTCTCCGAAGAGGGCCTGTTTCTGCAGGAAGACACCGGACCACGGCCGATCGGCTTACTCTACCGTTTTTTCGAACTGTTCGACTTGAAAAACATTCCCAAGGCTGAACTCGTGATGTATGCCGCCAAAAAGGGTCAGGTGACGGTCACGCCGCCTTACAAACCTGCGCTTGAAGAAAAGCTGGCGTTCGGACTGTTTCACCATCCGGAACTCACTCCGTTTTGGGAACAGGCATTACCTCCAGAAACCGCCGTCAACTTACGACGATTGCTGCCGAGAACCTGGGTCCTCGACCCACAACCGGTCCCTCCATCCGCGGTCATCCCGAACCTCACGATCAGCGGTCGTGCGGTCTCGGACTTCCGGCGCTTGGCCCAGACGACCCAAAAGGAACGCCAGTTGGTGCTCAAACCATCAGGATTTTCTGAACTGGCCTGGGGCAGCCGCGGCGTGTCCATCGGACACGATCTGCCGCAGATCGAGTGGGCCGCGGCATTAGAGCAGGCACTCCAGGCATTCCCGGCGACGCCCTATGTCCTTCAGGAATTCCACAAGGGCCGCCTGTTCGAATTGTCCTATTTCGACGAACGGAGCGACACGGTGGTCCCGATGTCCGGGAGAGTCCGCTTGTCTCCCTACTATTTCGTCGTCGGCGATAAAGCCGAACTCGGCGGGATTCTCGCGACCCTCTGCCCTGCCAATAAGAAAATCATCCACGGTATGGTCGACGCGATCATGGCGCCCTGTGCCATCGCGCAAAACCTCGCGTCATAAGGTAACCTGATGATCGCTGCAGCAGAACCGGTTCGTTGGCAGATGCCTACTCAACCTTTTGCCCCATAGGTACGCATGGCTCTCACGCTCTATCATGTCCAATGGTGCCCGGATTGCGCGGTCGTTCGGGATCGTCTGGACGAACTGAAACTCTCCTACGAAGACGTGGTGGTTCCGGACTTTCGTCCGATGCGCACACAAGTCTTCGAGGTGTCGGGTCAATACTATGTCCCGGTCTTGAAGGACGGAGACACGGTGCTGACAGAAACACACGACATTCTTGCTCACCTGGACACCCAGTATGACAAGGCACGCCCGTGAGGACTTTGCCCGGATCTGCAGCGCGAGCGCCGCTCCCGGACCGGCCCCGATCCCGCGGGCAGGCGCCGGCCCGCAAGGCTCGACTACTTAGCACGTTCTTGACAAACAAGTCGTCGCCCGTGTGCTGTTCAGCGTCGGCTGCGATCACGTATTTCCCTATGCATCACCTGCAGGCTGTTCAAAAAGGCCGCCCAGCAAGGGCATAGCGAGCGAAAGGGCTCATCGTACTCGTGTCGTACGATGAACCGCTGAGGTTCACGGCGCGCTGAGTACAGCGCGTCACGTTTGTGAACGCCGCCGAGACGGTGAGGCGGCAGTGTCTTGCGAGAACACCACTGGCGGACTTTTTCAACAGCCCGTTAGAAAGGATAGAGACGTGGAGGATTGGAGACGTATTCTGGCTCAGAGCGTGGTCAAGCCCAAGGATTTGGCGGATCGGCTCGGCGTCGACCCGAAGGAGATTGAGGACATCGTGGGGGACTACCCCATGCGGATTACGCCGACCGTGCTGGCCACCATCAAGGAAAAGGGCGATGCGATCTGGAAACAGGTCGTGCCCGATCGTGCCGAGATGGCCGATGCGGATGCGGAAGACGATCCGCTCGAAGAAGATCTGATGAGCCCTGTCCCCCACCTGGTTCACCGGTACCCCGACCGCGTCCTCTTGATGGTCACGAATCAGTGTCCGATTTATTGCCGGTTTTGCACACGCAAACGGCTGGTGGGCAAACCGGGCTTCCTCAAGAAAGGGGAACTGGACCGGGCCATCGCGTACCTGCGCGAACATCAGGAAGTGCGGGATGTGATTTTGTCCGGGGGCGACCCGCTCCTGCTCCCCGATCACCTGCTGGAACGAATCCTCAAATCCCTCCGGACCATTCCCCATTTGGAACTGATCCGGATCGGCACACGCGTGCCGGGCAGCCTGCCGGAGCGCATCACCCCGAAGCTCTGCGACATCATCAAGAAATATCATCCGTTTTATATGAACCTGCACTTCAACCATCCGGACGAGCTGACCCCGGAAGTGAAACGCGCCTGCGGGATGCTGGCCGATGCCGGGGTTCCCCTCGGTGCACAGACTGTGTTACTGAAGGGGGTCAACGACGACCCCGAGATCATGAAACGTCTGATGCATCAATTGTTGCTGGCACGCGTAAAGCCCTATTATCTGTATCAAGCCGACCTGACGAAGGGGACGAATCATTTCCGGACGTCGGTGGAAACCGGCCTCAAGATCATCAAGTCGCTGCAGGGCCACACCAGCGGCATGGGCGTTCCCCATTTCGTGATCGATGCTCCCGGCGGCGGGGGCAAAATTCCACTGCTGCCCGCGGACTATCTGGTCAACCTGGATGAAGACAGCGCCGTGTTGAGAAATTACGAAAACAGGACCTTCCACTACCCCCAGCCCGGTTCCGCTTCAGGACGGGAACTGCCGATGGTCGGCGCCCATCCCTCCTGGGCCTCCGCAGGAAACGGCTGCGACGGAGGGGGTGAACACCTGTGACCCGTGCCGCTTCTTCAAAAGGGATTCTGCCCTACCAGCACATCACCCAGCTGATTGCCCGTGGATCCATCACATCGGAGCATCCGATCGAGGACCGGCAAATTCAACCGGCCAGCCTGGACTTACGCCTTGGAAAGAAAGCGTACCGGCTGATCAGCAGCTTCCTGCCGGAGTTGTCGGCGATCAGCAGCCGCCTCAATGTGCTCGATTTTTATCAGTCCGACCTCGTGATGTACGAGATGGACCTCACGCAGGGCGCCATCCTCGAGAAGGGCCATGTGTATCTGGTGCCGCTCCTCGAACAACTGGACCTGCCGGCCACGCTCCGCGCGCGCGCCAATCCCAAAAGCACCACCGGACGGCTGGACGTCTTCACCCGCGTCGTGACCGACTTAAATGCGGGGTTCGATGAAATCCGGGCCGGCTACCGGGGCCCGCTCTACCTGGAAGTGGTGCCGCGCTCTTTCGCCATCAAGGTGCGCACCGGTGACTCCCTGAATCAGATTCGTTTCGTGCGCGGCGATGCCACGGTCTCCGACGCCGCCCTGCAAAAGCTCCACGGAACCGATCCGCTGCTCTTTCATAATGCCTCGCCCCCGAAGGCGCTCCCCCAGAAGGAATTCCGCACCGAGCGCGGTCTCTTCCTGCGGATAGACCTCACCGGAAGTGCGCGGGAAGATGCGGTCATCGGCTACCGGGCCAAGAAGAACAGCCATGTCATCGATCTCGCGAAAATCGGACATTATGCGGCACTGGACTTCTGGGAGCCCCTAAAACGGCACCGGCAGGACAGTCTCCTCCTGGAACCGGAGGAGTTTTATATCCTGGCGTCGAAAGAGCGTATTCGGGTGCCCCCGGGTTATGCCGCGGAGATGGTCGCCTACGAAGCAGCCTGCGGCGAACTGCGCACCCATTATGCCGGCTTCTTCGACCCGGGGTTCGGGTATGGAGACGGTAAGATGCGGGGCACTCAGGTCGTCCTGGAAGTCCGCCCGCACGATGTCCCGTTCCTCATTCATGACGGGCAAACCTTCTTCAAAGTAGTGTATGATCGGATGCTCACGGTGCCGACACAGGTATATGGGACGGCACTCGGCTCGTCATACCAACGGCAAGCCCTCACCCTCAGCAAGCACTTTAAGGCCTAAACATGGCACCACCCAGCGACCTTCCAGATCCCTCGACCCGTCCGTCCAGGCCCTCCTCGAACCAGGAAGGCCCAGAAGAGGAAAGCGGCTCGGACCGCCAGGCGCATGTCGCCGGGATGATGGTCGGCACAGCCTTGATGTTCATCGGCTTTCTCGACGTGTTCCTCTCCATCAGCGGAGGGTTCGAAATCAACGTCGTGCCCCTGTTGATCTACTTCAGCGGCATCGCCGTCTGGGCCAATGCCGTGGTCGAAAATCCGACGATTCGTTACTCTCTGATGGCCGGATCCGTCCTGATCAGTCTGGCATTTTTCCATTATGGCGAGGTGCTGTTCTGGCACAAGCAGGTGGTGTTCTGGTCCACCGTCGTCGTCGTGATGTATTTCATGTTCAACGAGCCGAAACAGGCGACCTGAAAAGCCGCGTGCCGTATCCATCCTAAGAGCAGGCCGGTGAATTCATCGCTTTTCCTCTCCCGTCGATGACCATTGCCGTCATCATCCCGGTTCTCAACGAAGCCCGCGGTATCGGTCACACCCTTTCACGCACGGCCACGCTCGGATTCGACGAACTCGTTATTGTGGACGGCGGCAGTTCGGATCAGACGTGCGCCGTCGTGGAGTCGCAGACCGTCCACCTCCAGAACAGGCCCTGCTCAGGCCCCGCACCGACATCGCCGACAATCCGCCTTCTGAAGGCTCCGGCGGGCCGGGCGCGGCAGCTCAACGCCGGTGCAGCCGCCAGCCGGTGCGAGGTGTTCCTGTTCCTTCACGCCGATACCCAACTCCCGTCGAATGCCCGCCAGGCCATCGCCACCACGCTGTCCGACCAGGCTTGTGTGGGCGGACGCTTCGACGTCCGCTTCGACTCCCCTCGTCCGATAGCCCGACTCGTCGGGCACATGATGAATCTGCGTTCCCGCTGGAGCGGCATTGCCACAGGTGACCAGGCCCTCTTCGTCCGACGAGAAGTCTTCGAGCGGATCGGACGCTTTGCAGAGATCCCGTTGATGGAAGACATCGAGTTCTCCCGCCGCCTCAAACGCGCAGGACGTCTCGCCCCGCTGCATCATCAGGTGGTCACCGCCTTCCGGCGATGGGAACGGAACGGCCCGGTCCGCACAATTCTGTTGATGTGGACCCTCCGCTTCCTGTACTGGATCGGAGTCAGCCCCGATCGACTTCAACATTTTTACCGCATTGTGAGATAAATCCATGAGTGCTCCCCCCTCGGACCGCAAACAGCCCGCTTCGGCAGCCCTGGTGATCTTCGCCAAGGCTCCGATCCCTGGACAGGTCAAAACACGCCTCTGCCCGGGTCTGACCGAAGACGAGGCCGCCACCCTTCACGGCAGCTTCGTCCTCGACACCCTCGAGCGCACCAAAGCGGCGGCGCATAAGTTCAAACTTCCCGTCGATCGCTTTCTGGCCTGTGCACCCTCGAGCACCCATGTCTTTTTCAGAATCATGGAAGCGCGCCATGGAGTCACGCTCCTCGATCAACAAGGCGACCACCTGGGGGACAGGATGGCGCAGGCGTTCAGGACGCTCTTCGCCCGAGGGTACCGGCACGTTTTCCTCGTGGGAACCGACGTCCCCTCTCTCCCCCTGACCCATTACCGCGATGCGGTGCAGTCGCTCACCCGGCACGACCTGGTCCTCGGTCCGGCGAAAGACGGCGGCTACTATCTGATCGGCATGACGGCCCCTCACCCCGAGCTATTCGCGGATATTCCGTGGTCGACGGACCAGGTCATGGGACTCACGCAGCAGAAAGCTGCGGCCGCAGGATTGAAGACCGCCCTCCTGCCGGCCTGGAGCGACGTGGACACCCTCGACGATCTTCACGCCTTGATCGACGACTGCGCAGCGGATAAAAAGCGCCCCAAGCAGGAACGAGTGTATTCGCAACGAACGGCCGGTACACTGGAGTTGCTCGCGAAACGCCTGCGCACGCGCCATACTTAACGGAGTCCCCTATGACGAATAAAGTTGCCCTCATCACCGGCGGCGCAAAAGGAATCGGCCGCGCCATCGCGTTGGATCTCGCCGCCCAACAGTGGTCCGTGGCGATCTGCTACCGCACCAGCAACGCGGCCGCAGATGAAACCAGCGCGGCCATCAAGGCACGCGGGGGGCAAGCCTTGGCGGTGCAATGCGACGTGTCCGACCCGCAGGCCGCCGGCGACTTGGTCTCCCAGGTCGAAAGCCGGTGGGGAAGAATCGACGCCCTGATCAACGGCGCCGGCCCCTATCACCGCGTCAATCTCTTCGACGAGACGCCGGCGGGCTGGCGTGAAATGTTCGAGGGCAACTTGCACCCGATTTTCTATCTTGGGCAGGCAGTCGCACCCGGGATGAAGGCACGGAAGCAGGGACGCATCATCAACTTCAGCATGGCCAATGCGGACCAAATGGTGGCCCAGCCGGAGGTGACGGGGCACTATATCGCCAAAGCCGGCGTGTTGATTCTCACCAGGACGTTGGCAAAACTGCTCGCCCCCTACGGCATTACCGTCAACGCCATCTCTCCGGGTTTCATCGATTCAGGCAGCGCGCCTCCTGAGGAATTGGCCGGTGTGGTCAAACGAATTCCAGCCGGATACATCGGGAGCGTGGGAGATACGGTCGCAGCCGTGCGATACTTGCTCAGCGAGGAGGCGCGCTACGTCAACGGCGCCAATCTGCACCTCAGCGGCGGATGGGGCATTTAATGAGGCGCACACTCACGTGGCCAAGAAGAGAATGGCTCCGATGATCGCCGCCATGAGATAACTTTTTGAATCCTTGACCGCGAATACTACCGGATCATCATCCATTCGATTCCGGTAGGCCAGCATCCAGACTCGACTGATCCAATACAGCATTACCGGACAGACCAGCCACAAAACCTCCGCATGGGTGTACAGCAGCAGCACTTCTTTACTGCTGATGTAGAGCGCCAGAACCAGCACCGCCAGCAACCCACTCGCCGTGCCGATACTCGAGATATGTTCGAGATCCGTCACCCAGTACCCTCGCCCGTGTAGTTCCTTCCCTTCGGCCTCACCGGTGAGCCGCAATTCGGTAAACCGCTTCACCAAAGCCAGACTCAGGAAGAGAAACAACGAGAACGTCAGCAGCCAATGGGAGGGAGCCACCCCCGTCGCAGCCCCGCCTCCGTATACCCGCACGGTGTAGAGTTGAGCCAATACAATCACATCCAGCAGCACGAACTGTTTCAAATAGAACGAATACCCCGTCGTCAGAACCAGGTAGCCGGCCAGCACCGGTAGAAATGGCGAGGGCAGCGCCATCGCCAGTATAAGCCCTCCCACCAGACACCCTGCAGCCAAGAGGAGCCCGAACGGAATCGAGAGGGTACCGGACGCAAAGGGACGGTATTTTTTCCGGGGGTGCCGGCGGTCGGACGCGAGGTCGAGGCAGTCATTGACGATATAGACGGCAGAGGCGGAGAAACTGAATGACAGGAATGCCAGGGTGGCCTGCAGCATCAGGGCTCGGTTGGTGATTTGATGCGAGGCGACCACCGGGATAAACACCAGCACATTCTTCGCCCACTGATGCACGCGCAAGGCCTTGGCCACCTGCCTCAACCAGGTCACCGGCTCGCTGAACACACGACTCACCGGGGTCAGCGTTTGCGCGCGACTCACCAATCCGGCAGAGGCATTCACGACGATCGCTTCGTTAGCCTCGGCCCACACCGGCAAATCGGCGGTCGAATTTCCCGCATAGGCAAAGCGGCGAACCCCGTATCGCTCTACCAGGAGGGCAACCTTGCGTGCACCTTTGAGGTTGGTCGAGGCATCGCTCCCGAACACCCGCTCATCGAACAGCCCGAGATGAGCCTCCACAGCGCGGGCAAACGTCACGTGACTGGCTGTGGCCAGCACCAGCTCACGGCCCGACCGGCGTTCGTTGGAGAGAAACTCGAGCAGAGCCTGGTCATACGGGAGCGTGCTGGCATCGAGCGTCACCCGGCGGGCAATTTCATGCTTGAAAGAAGCTTTGCCCTTCAGCAACCAGAAGGGAAGCTGAAAGACCGAGAGCGGACTCTGCTTCAGCAGCGCCAGCAGCGATTCCCACAGCAGATCGGTCTTGATGAGCGTGCCATCAAGATCGACACACAGTGGACTCTTGGGTTGGAAATCCTCACTCATGACACGCAGGAGGGATTCTATCGGCACGGGTGAATCCGGGCAAGCAGATACGACGAACCTGGAGGGACTCACGAACTCGTGCGTAGACGGGGATCCAACCGACTGCCCGCGAAGGCCGGTTACAGATCGGAGTCAAAAACGGACGCGGGCTCAGCGTGCTTATTCAGCTTCGAACGCCTTCTTGAGCAAGGGCATCACTTCACCCTTGGCTTCCATGGGGTCTAGAATATCCGTGTCGCCGTAAAACTGCCCGTCGATGAACACCTTGGGCAGCGTCGGCCAGTTCGTCAATCTGGTCAACGCTTCGCGTTTGGCCGGCTGGGACAAGACGTCGATCAGTTCGTAGGGATAGCCGTATTTTTCGAAAAAGTGCATGGTTTCCCTCGTAAACCCGCACATCGGCATGGCTTTCGTGCCCTTGCCGTAGATCAGAATCTTGTTCGCTTTGATTTCTTGTTGAATTTCTTCTTCGATCGGGTCAGCCATCTGTCCCTCCTCTTATGTGTTCACTTCTTCCGGGGTCTTGGCTGTAATCTCCAGGGCATGGATACGTCCGTCTTTCATCGGAGCGGCCAGGGCCTGGTAGACCATCCGATGTCGGTCCAGAAGATTCTTGCCGAGAAATCCGCCCGAGGTCACTCGCACGATCAAATGGTCCTGCGTACCGGTCTTATCGATCACGGTCACGGCAGCATCAGGAAACACCTGACGAATGAATGCGGTCACAGCCTCTGCGGTAATCATCTTTCTGGAGAATAACGCATACGGGAAGCCGAAGGCAATCTGAACCACAGACGATTTCAATGCTGAGCAGGACAACCGGGTGTCGAACGCATGGATATTTGATGGACAGCCCGCTACACTGCGCTATTGCGCAAACATATCCGGACCTCGCACTCATCCAGGATGAAAGGAGAAGACTCATGGCCCAGCCACATTCACGTCGCCCCCGCCGCCTGACACGGATCACTCTGTGCGCCGTACTGCTTGTCCTCGGATGCCAGTCGACCCTGTCCGTGCGAACAGCCGCAGCCGCAGGTTCCGGGTCGGAAGCCATTCAAGGATTGGGAAGTTACTTCCTGACACTGCCCTATGGCGGCATCAAAATGGCCGTCGCCGTGCTCGGCGCGGTCGCCGGAGGAATGGGGTTTATCTTCACCGGCGGGGACAAAGTGACGGCTGAAAAAATCTGGAGCCCGGCCCTGGGCGGAGAATACGTCGTCACCCCGGCACATCTCCGGGGCGAGAAAGACTTACATTTCTTCGGCAACACCCCGGCTAAATAGCGCCTCTTTATCGGAACCGGTCTCGACCGGTCCGCTCCACAGCCACGGCCTGCTGAATCGTTCCAGTTCCAAATCTGATCGACAAGCCGGTGGTGCATTTCACCCGGCCTGGTGGATCCCAACCACCAGGCCGGAACTCCTCCTCACTTACTTTTCCTAACATACTGAAATCACGTCCTTCTTCAGACTTCCTTCATTGGCATGTCTGTTGCTGTTACTCACCAGCAAGGACGGCAGATGACATCAACCATCGACACAACCATCAAGGAGGGGATCATGGGAGAATTTAAATCGGGCTTCTTCATGAGTGAGTCCGCCTGCAACGGCCGGGTGCTTGTGGTCGACGATGAACCGGACATTCGCAAAGTCGTTCGCATGACACTGCAGAAGGCCGGGTACGAGGTCATCGAGGCAGAGAACGGCGAAAAAGCCATCGAAGCCATCAACACCGGAGAAAACCGGCTGCTACTGGACGTCCTCATCTGTGACATCCGCATGCCGAAGATCAACGGAGTTGAGGCCATTGCCTACTTCCAACAGGAGTGGCCGCGTGTCCCGATCATTGTGCTGACCGGCTTCCCCGACACCGACATGGCCACCTCCTTTTTGCGAAGCGGCGTGGTCGACTATCTGGTCAAACCGGTCGAAGGGGAAAAGCTCCGCACGGCCGTGGCCAGGGCGATGGAACAGCGGGAACTTGCCCAACTGTAACGTCACCCATACCGACCGGCAGCGCCACACCCTCCACGTCGGGGAGGTCTCCCGGGCCTCCCCGACAAAAAGGTGCGAGTCAGTCAGGCTCCCTGCAGATCGGTTCTCGCAACACACCACGGAATGCGGCCATGAAACTCTGCTCGACGAGAATCGCCATCATCGGTGCCGGGAAAGGTGGAACCGCCCTCCTGGATCTCCTCCATCAGATTCCGGATGTGGAGATCGTCGGCATTGCGGACAGGGATCCGACGGCTCCGGGACTCAAGCGGGCGCGAGACCTGAATGTGCTGGTTGCGGAGCGGGTACAGGATCTCATCCAGAATCATGGCGTGAACCTGATCATGGATGTGACCGGTGACCCATCCATGGAACCGCTCATCCACACCCTGAAGCGTCCCGGCGCCGAGGTCCTGAGCGGGGCCGCCACCAGGCTGCTCTGGAAACTCGTCCAACATCAGTCGAAATTGGAAGCTGAATTGTTCCAGGCCGACAAACTTGCCGGGTTGGGTTCTTTCGCGGCCGGCATCGCGCACGACATCAACAATCCGCTGCAGTTGATTCTCGGACTGGCCGAAAATCTGGAAGACGAACAGGACCTCGCGGTCGTCCACGAGCAGGCTCGCGACATCACGCAGGCCGTCAAGCGCACCAGCGCCATCTGTCGCGACCTGACCCGCTACGCCAGACGCAACGGAGCCGGTGAGGAGGTCATGGTCAACCTCAACACCAAACTGGACGAAGCGCTGAGAATCGCCCGTTATGCCGTGACGCTGCAAGACGTCACCGTTGTCAAACGCTATGCGGACGAAGCCAGCGTAATGGGCAATCCCGACGAACTCCTGCATGTCTTCGTCAATCTGATCACGAACGCGGTCCAGGCCATCAAGGATCACGGCACATTGACGCTCCAAACCACCGTCGGGCCGGACGGACAGGTCAGTGCCTCAGTCAGCGATACCGGGTGCGGCATTCCCAAGGAAGCTTTCTCAAAAATCTTTGAACCGCTCTATACCACCAAACCTCCCGGGAAAGGCACAGGGTTGGGGTTGTACAATGTGATGTCGGTGATCTCGAAAATGGACGGTCATATTTGCGTCGAAAGCGACGTGGGGGTGGGCACGACCTTTCGTATCGAATTTCCACAGGTGCAGCGGACCATATCATGCGCGCCACTATGACGAATCCTTCGAGCTCCTTCTCGAACGCCCTCGGATGGGGCCTGAAACGTAAGCTCATCGTGTCCATGCTGATGGTCGGCGTAGTTCCCCTCCTGCTCGGCCTCAGCCTGGCCTTCCTGCAAGGCTCGAAGGAAATCCAGGTCGTCAGCGGGGAAAGCTTCCAGGCGCTAGCCACGGAGGCAGCCCGCAAGTTGGACCTCCTCGTGGCGGAAGAGGTGGCCAGGACCTCCCGCATCGCGGTCCACCCGGATATCGTGCGCGCGCTGGAACAGCGTCGCGACGCGCTTCATGCCTCCGATCCGAACGCTACGTTGCCTGCTCTCGTGCAACAACGGGCCCGCTGGGCGGCAAGAGACCCGGCTTCGATCAAGGCGATCACGGGAAATTCCACCGCCCTTCTCTTGCAAGGTTTTTACGCCGGCTCACAGAGCGAACCGGACCAACTCCTGCCGCAGGTCGTGCGCGCCGCCACCAAGAAGCTGTTCATCACGGATGTGCAGGGAAACCTCTTTGCCGCCCTGACGACCAAACCCGGCTTCTCCCATGCCGACAGTCCCTGGTGGAAAGGCTCGTTCAACAGAGGAGTCGGCCAGCTCTACATCGAAGATCTTCACTTCGACGAACAGGCCAATGCCTATGTCTTCAGCATTTCCCTGCCGGTCATGGACAGCCTTCGGTATGAAGTGGTGGGCGTGCTCCACCGGGTCATCGATGCCAAGGAGTTCTTCTCTCCCTCGACCCACCCCATCCGGTTCGGCAAGACCGGCCATGTGATGCTCATCGATAGCCGAGGCATGGTCCTCAGCTGCCCGATCCTGCCGACCGGCGTTCAGCTCTCAGGCGCATCGCTGATTCCCCAGGTGACGGTGCGTCAACCGGGCTGGGTCACGGCCGACAGTGACGGGCACGGCGGCCAGGGCACCGCCATCATCGGATTCGCTCCCCTCCCCGAAACCAGTCGCGCCACGAACGGCTCCCTTGAAAATGGCGCCTGGCACACCTTTGTCTGGCAATCCTCCGACGAGCTGTTCGCCCCGATCCGGCATCTCATGATGTGGATGATGATCCTCGCCGGGATCGCGCTCGGCTTGCTCGCCACACTGGGGTATTTCGCCGCCAGCCGGATTGTGACGCCGGTCAGACGACTGCAGGAGGCCGCGCGCCTCATCGGGCGAGGAGAATTGCAGGAGCCAATCCAGATTCACACGGGAGATGAACTGGAAGAGCTGGCGGTCGAATTCAACCGCATGAATACACAACTCGAGGCCGCCTTTGCCGGATTGAGCACCCAGGTGGAAGAAAAAACCCAGGAGGTGCAGTACCTCCAAAAATCGACGGATCAGGTGCTCGACGCCGTCCCGACCCCGATCATCATGATCGACCAGCAAGGCCTGGTCCAGTATATGAACCGCGCGTCCCGGGATGCCATCCAGCCACAGGAGCAAAGCTGGTCGGGCCGTCTGCTCTTTGATCTTCTCCCTCTGGACGACGATCACCGTCAGGCTTTGCGGCGAGACCTACGACTCGTTGAAGAGAGCAAATCGACCGCGCCCCCCAGCCCGAACCAGGAACCCGCCCTGAAAGAGGCGCGCGACCCGCTCAATCAAACCCTCAGCCAGGCGTCCCCCTCGGCCCGGCGGGAATTACGGATCGGCTCGCACCTGTACCACTACGAATGGTTTCCGCTGGAAAGTCGTAGCGGGGCAGGCAAACGCTTCGGCCTCGTGCTGCGTGATACCACCGATGAAAGCCGATTGCAGGATCAGCTGATCCAAGCTGAAAAATCAGGCAGCCTCGATGTGCTGACCGCCGGCATCGGCCACGAACTCAACAACCCGCTGTTTGGCATTCTGGGTCTCGGGGAGGCGATCCAGGAGGAAGCGGACCTGGCTCGTGCCAAGGGTTACGCGCAAGACATCGTCGGACACGGCCGGAAGATGGCGGCCATCATCAGGGACTTCACCGGAGTAGCGGCTCGAGAATCGAAAAGCCAGCGTGTGCCGGTGGATGTGACCGCCCAACTGGAGCAGGCCCTGGCCATTGTGCAGACTTCGCACGACTGCCTCGGCCTGAATGTCCAGAAACACTATGTGGCGGTGTCGCCGGTGACGGCGTTGCCCGACCAGCTTCGCCTGGCGTTTATCAACATCCTCACCAATGCCATTCAGGCCATGAGCGGGCGAGGCGACCTCTGGCTGACGACAGAAGAACAGGACGATCTGATTACGATCACGATACGGGACAACGGCCCCGGCATTCCCAAACACCATCTCGGCAAAGTCTTCGATCCGTTCTACACCACGAAGGGACAAGGGGAAGGATCGGGACTCGGTCTCACCGTGGCCCAGCGATTGATCAAGAAATTCGGCGGCGAGATTCGCCTGGAGAGTCCGGAAGGCCAGGGCACGACCTGCGTCATCACCCTGCCGGCGGACAAGGCCGGGGTACGAAAGGAGCAGCCATGCGTCTCATCCTGACGGTCATTCGGGCACGGCCGCTGTGGCTCGCACTGGCGCTGGCCTGCGCCTCGACCTACTCATTGCAGGCCAAGGATGTCGCGCCGCCTCCGGGCATTCCTCCGGAAAAAGTAGCGGACTTCGTGCACGCGGTTCTGGATGCCGATCGAACCATCTATACGAACCAGGTCGTCAACCGGATGCAGGCCAAAGGCATCGTCTCCGCCGCGGAACATTGGGAACACGAAAATGCCCTGCCCTTGCCCGCCCAGTTCCTTCAACATTCGGGCAAACTCGTGGCCGAGTCCGGGAGAGGCATTCGCTACCGCCTCATCAGCCTCTGGCCCATCTACCAGCGGAATGCCCCGGCCACCGACCTGGAACGCCGGGCGCTGGAGAGTTTTTCGCAGACCCCCGACCGCCCCTTTACAGGCATCGTGACCAGCGGCCGCAAACAATACTTTCAGGCCATCTATTCCGATCGGGCCATCTCAGCCGCCTGCGTGAAGTGTCACAACAGCCACCCGTTGAGCCCCAAACGTGACTTCGCGTTGAATGACGTGATGGGGGGCATGACGATTACCATTCCCCTCGACTGACAACCGGCAGGTAAACGGCTGGTTACGATGCGGCCGGCGGGGCCGGAAGGTGTTGCTGGTAGTCGTCCCGGTAGATCTGCAGAGCGGTCAGGAACAGTCCGACAAGAATCGGCCCTAGAAACAATCCGAGGATCCCGTAGACCGCCAAGCCCCCAAGCACGCTGAAGGTGAGGAGCAACACGGGAATCTCCGCGCCCTGCCCGATGAACAGCGGTTTGAGGATCTGATCGATTGTGGAGACGACCCCGATCCCCCAGGCCAGCATGACCAGCCCCTTGCCCACCGTACCGGCCCAGAGGAGGTACAAGGCCACAGGCCCCCAGATGAGCGCCGTCCCGCCGAACGGGAGCGGAGCCAGAAGAATCGTCAAAGCCATCAACACCATGGGAAACGGCACACCCAGCACCGCATAGGCCGCTCCGGCGAGCAGCCCCTGTGCAATCGCCGTCAGCACGATGCCTTTCACCACGGCGCGAATGGTCTGATCCAGGCGAGCCAGGATCTTGTCCTTGTGCGAGGCTTCCAGGGGGATCAACGCATACAGCGACGCCAGCCAGTGGCGGCCATCTTTGAAGAAGAAAAACAGGGTAAACATCATGACGAGAAAGTCGGCGACCAACATAAAGACGTCCCGCACAAGATCGCTCAACTCGCCCACGATGAATTTACTGAAGGTCTTCGCGCTTGAGAGCACGAATTGTTCGAGATCACTTTCCCTGCCGGTGAACCGCTCCAGCCACTCCCTCACCACAGGGCCTCCCGGTAGTCCGGACAACCGATCGGGCAACTGCTGAACGCCTCCTGAGGCAATCCATTCCCGCACCGCGCGGTCAGCGGATCCGGCTTCCTTCACCAGCATCACACTCAGCACCACCAGCGGCACCACGACCAGGGCCAGCGCAGCCAATGTCAGGAGCACAGCCGAATGCGACTCCCGTCCTCCCAACCAGGCGGTGAGCCGGATGTGCAGGGGGAAACACAGATGCGCAAGAATCACCGCCCAGAGGACCGGAAACACGAAAGGGCGAAACATCAGCCCCATCTGATACAGCAGCGCCAGCAGCACGCCGAAAAAGCAGAGCGCAAAAATCTGTTGTCGATTCATAGTCGTGAAGAGTACCTGCGATTGCAGCCGTTGATAGCAGAACCTGTCCAGGATGTCACGCGTCGGTCTGACGACCGCTGTGCCTGAACAGAGGACTGCCGCCAGGCTGGGAGGAGACCCTATGATGCCATAGGGCGCACGGGGTGCGCAGCGTGAGGGCGGGAAAGCGAGCCGTCAGGCGTTTTCGCCGAGCATGGCGACGGCCTTGGGACGCTGCGAGGCAATATCCCGAACATTGCCGGGAAGTTTCTGGGCTTCGTCGCCCCAGGAGGCAACGCCCATATCCGACATCCCTTGAAACTTCGCCCCGTCTTCCATGGAGAAGGCGGGCGCGTGGACTTCGCCGACGAGCAGACCGGTCTTGAGCAATTGGAGCCGTTCCGTCGCCCGCACCGTCGCCTTGATTTTTCCGCTGCTGATGATGATCCCGGCTGTGATGGTTCCCTGCACGATGCCGTCTTCGCCGATCACGACGGTCCCCGTGGTGTGAAGATCGCCTTCCAACCGCCCGTCGATACGGACCGTGCCTTCAACGCGAATCTCGCCTCTGAGCAAGACCCCTTTGGCCAACAGGGTGATATTGTCGTTTTCCACAAAGCCGGACTTCTTCATCATCACGCGCTCCTTCTCCCAGGCAATGTCCGATGAACTTGAACTGGAGGACCATCCCAACATGAGCCGAGCCTACACCAGCTTGTGCATCGTACCTAGGAAAAACCAAAACTGCGCTTGACCCGTTCCCAGAAGCCGCTGCCGTGTACTTCACAGTAGATCGAAGGCTCCGTACCTTCGATAAACAACTCCGCCGACCGCTGCGGACACTTCGAAGTCGCCAACTGGGCCGACTGGGGATCGATGTCGCGCGTGACCACGGCAGGCGGCAACGCAAACTCGCGCGTCGCAGCCGGCGAGATCCGGCGCACGAACTCCACCCACATCGGTAGCGCCGCCTGTGCTCCGGTCAGATGCAGCGCCTCCTCGTCGTCGAATCCCACCCACACACCGACCACCACATCCGGCGTGTACCCGACAAACCAGGCGTCGCGATACCCATCCGTCGTCCCGGTTTTTCCCGCCACAGTCCCGCGCAGGCCCATCGCCTTCGCCTTGGCCGCCGTGCCGCGCTCGACGACACCCCTGAGCAACGAGGTCATGACATAGGCCGCTTGCGGGGACACCGCTTGATGCCGCACTGGCGTACGATGCCAGGCGGGATCCCCTTCCGGAGTCATCACGGCCTGCAACGCCGAGGGAGCCACATAGAGCCCCCCTTGTGCCAGGGCTCCGTAGGCCGAGGTGATCTCCAACAGCGAGACGCCGGACGTTCCCAACGCAATGGACAAATTGTCGGCCAGCGGGCTGCGAATCCCCAGCTTCTCTGCCATCTGGAGAATTCGCTTCGTCCCCACGGCCTGTGCGATCTTCACGGCGGGGATATTCAGCGATTGTTCGATCGCCGTCCGCACGGACACCGTGCCGTGAAACCGATGGTCGTAATTCTGCGGTGCCCACACCCCGGCCCCCGACTCAAACGTCACCGGTTCGTCGACGATCGAGGTGGCCGCCGTAATCGGTTGCCCACCGCTCAATTCGCGGCGAGCCTCGAACGCCGCGAGATACACCAACGGCTTAAACAACGAGCCGGGCTGGCGTTTCGACTGCACGGCCCGGTTGAACTGGCTGGTGCGATAGTCACGACTGCCCACCATCGCAAGAATGCCGCCCGTTGCGGGATCGAGCGCCACCAGCGCAGCTTGAACCGGACTGCTGTGGCCGGTCAGCGCCGGATAGGCCGCTTCCAGTTTACTCAGTTCACTCTCCAGCGTCTGAGTGGCCAGTCGTTGCAACACGGGGTCGAGTGTCGTGTAGGCCCTGACGCCGTCCGGCAAGGGCGCTCCGGTCGTCTCTTCCACCTGTCTCAATAGATGGTCGACAAAAAACGGCGCATCGGCCAAGGTGTCCTGCGGCGGCATGACCCGGACGGGCGTCATCACCGCCTGCTTCCACGCGTCCTCGCTCACGAGCCCCTGTTCGTGCAACCGGCCCAGCACCACATCGCGACGCTGCTTGGCCAACGCCGGGTTTCTCAATGGTGAATAGGTATTCGGCCCCTTGATCATCCCGACCAGCAGCGCGGTCTCCTCCAAGCTCAATGCATCCACGCGTTTGCCGAAATACCGGTGCGCGGCCTCCCCGACTCCATAAATCGACACAGACCCGACCTGCCCGAGATAAATCTCGTTCGCATAACTTTCGAGGATCGCCTGTTTGCGGTATTTCGCCTCCAGGACCAATGCCGCCATCGACTCCTTCAGCTTCCGCCCGAACGTGCGTTGCGGAGAATAAAACAGGTTCTTCGCCAACTGCTGCGTGATCGTACTGCCGCCCTGGATGACCGTGCCACGGGTCACATTCGTCCAGACCGCACGGCCCACGGCAATGGGATCGATGCCGGGATGGCTGAAGAATCGCCGGTCTTCGATCGCCAGCAACACATCGAGAAATCGTGCCGACAGATCGTCATACGAGACCCATTCCCGAACCTGCCGCGAAGCGCCGCGCAACCCGCTGATCAATTGCGGCTCCAGATAGGCGGGGAATAACTCATCGCCCCCTTGAATCGACAGCACCTTCGTCACTCGCCCCTGGTCGAGCACCAAGCGGGCCGGAACCGGTCGCAGGTGAAAATCGGCAAACTCGTGCAAGTAAATATCGATCTCTGCGGGAGTGACACGATACTCGCCGGGGGTGCGCACGGCCGTCTCGACCGCGCGATACCCGAGCCGGTTGAGGCGCTCGATCAGATGAGCGGAGGCAATATCCAGATCGGGCTTCAACAGAAACGGGGCGCCGTAGATCAGGCGGGGGGGATGCTCGTCGCCGGCCGGCAATGCCAGACTGGCCGAGAGGTAGAGCCCGTAGGTCACCCCACTTCCTGCGGCAAGGACCACGACGCCGGCCATGACCAGAAGCCCTCGCACGATCCAGCGTCTCACGAATAGCACCACCACGTCCCCATCCGCCGAGCATACGCGATCCAGCGAACGAAATCACATGCGTGCACAGCGCAATTCAGGAAGATCCCCCGGCACCCGAGCTTGACAAAGTCCCGTGCCTTCTCTTAGATGAGCGCCACATTGCCGAGTTTTTACGCTCTTGCACCAATCAGGACGTCCGGAATACGCGTCGGCTCTGCGCATCACACCCGTACAACGTTAACTGCACACACCACGCGCCCCGGCAGGCTGATTGCGTTACTGACAGACTCATCCATACGAGGAACATGACCGTGAGGACTCTACGCCTTCTTAATGCCGGTGATTCACCGAGACCCTACGTGCCCGCGGCACGGCCGTCGCACCACGGGAAAACCCCATCGCGGCGCCGGTGGAAGCGAAACGGTGCCCCCTTCGCCCGCATACTCATTGCCTGTTGCGCCCTGATCACCGCAATCACCTCCACCCCATCGACAGCCCGGGCGGGAAGTTTTCGCATCTACGATCACAGTGCCTCGGCAACCGGCCAGGCGTCGGCATTCACGGCGCAAGCCGACGATGCTTCCGCCGGGTACTATAATCCGGCCGGCATGACACAACTCCGCGGGGTTCAGTTCTCAGCCGGCACCACTCTCATCGCCGGTGGATTCTCGTTTCAGAACGGCGCGGGCACCCAGGCGAACGGCGATCTTCGCGGGAGTGTGGCGGTTCCACCTCCGTCGAACATCTACATGACGGCCAATCTCAAGGACCTCGGCATCGGCTCCTCCGACCGCACCGCCATCGGCCTGGCCGTCTTCAGCCCGTTCGGCACCTTGACGCGCTGGCCGGACAGCAGTCCGTTCTCCACGGCGACCACGAAAGCCGCGTTCGAGCTGATCGACATTCGCCCTTCCATCGCCTTCCGGCCATTGCCGGATCTGGCGATCGGGTTGGGAGCGGACATCTATACGTTTTCCGGAGCCTTCGGAGAAGGACAGGTTGAGCGACAATTTCGCTGGCCCGGCGGGCTCGGCATCCCGGCCGGCACCGGCATGGAATTGAACGGGCGCGACACGGCCGCGGGCTTCAATGCCAGCCTGCTCTATACGCCGCTGCGTAACGGGGACGGACGTCCGCTCGTCAACATCGGCCTCATCTACCGCAGCCAGGCGACGCTGCATCTCGACGGGCAATTGCTCGCCGGCGGCACGCGTGTGGCAGACGCCCGCACGACGTTTGTGGTCCCGCAGGTTCTCACCGGCGGCATCGCACTCTGGCCCGTCCGGGATAACGAGCGGGAGTGGAAACTGGAATTGGACGTGGATTACACCGGCTGGAAATCGGTCCGCAATCTGGATACGACCCTGTCGAACGGGCTCGCCATCGCCACCCCGGCCAACTGGACCAGCGGCTACACCGTCATGGTCGGCACGGAATACAAGTGGCTGAACCCCGCACCGCTGCCCGATTGGGATGTCGCCTTACGCGCCGGCTATTGGCATTCTCAGAAGGCGATTCCCGATCAGACCTTCAACCCTGCCATTCCCGACGGCGACAATCATGCCGTCTCCACCGGCTTCGGATTCATGTGCCGGGGGCACGGCAAATTCTTCGGGGTCATCCCCTGCGGAGGATCCGACAAGACCCTCAGCCCCAAAGGCCTCGGAATCGATCTGGCCTACCAGGCCATTCTGTACGAGGGCAGAACCGTCGCGGGGAACGTCAATCCCACCGTCAACGGAACGTATCGCACGACCTTGCATGTCGGCTCCATCAATCTCCGTGTGAATTTTTGATGCCCGGCCTTCCAACGATCATGGTAGAGTAGGCGTACTTACGAGACACGCGCACATCGTGATGCTGCCATCGGTACCCTGTGCGCGGTGAACCTGCTTCAGAGCAAGGCCTTCGTATGGATCGCCCATCCCACACCGATCCGGCTCCGGATCTGCATACCCTGCAAGTTCAGGTGTTGTACCGCAACATGCCGACCGGCGTGGTGGCGAGCGCCATCAATGCCGCCGTTCTCGCGGCGGTGGAATGGTCCGTCGTTCCGCATACGCCCCTGCTGCTCTGGATCGCCGGCCTGTGGATGGTCGCCGCCATGCGGGCAATCCTGATCCTGAGTTATCGGCGAGCGTGGCCGACCTCCTGGAGCAGCGCAGACTGGCACCGCTGGATGCTGGTGACGACCAGCATGGCAGGGTTCGGATGGGGCAGCAGCGTGTATTTTCTCACGCTGGATATTCCCCTCCCCTATGAATTGGTCCAACTGTTCGTGCTCGGCGGCATGACGGCCGGCGCGGTGTCCGTCCTCTCTGTCTCCTTTCCCTTGTTTTTGTGGTACGCGGTTCCGTTGACACTTCCAATCCTCGGACACCTCTTTCTCAGCGGACACGAGTTCCATCTGATCATGGGAGGCATGGGCGTCCTGTTTCTCCTGGCCACCATCCACTCGGCCTGGAACTTCAACCGCGTGCTGCTCTCCTCGATGCGCCTGCAACTGGAGAAGGTGGCCCTGGCACGGTCGTTGACGACCCGCACGGAAGCGGTCGAACGACTGAATCAGGACATCACCAAAGAGATCCACGATCGCCGCGTCATCGAGGAGCAACTGCGCACCGCGCAAACCGATCTGGAACAGCGCATCACCGAACGCACGGCCGACCTGGCCCAGGCCAACGCGCGGCTGCAGAATGAAGTCCTGGAACACAGGCGGACGGAAGGCGCGCGGCTCTCGAGCGAAAAGCGATTCAACTATCTCACCGACAATCTCAACCAGGGCGTGTGGTTTGCGCAGGCGAATCCGCCGCAGGTCCTGTACGTCAATCCGGCCTTCGAGCGGATCTGGGGCTTGCCTGCCGCGCGATTCTATGAAAATCCAAAGCTCTGGCGGGATTTTATCCACCCGGACCATCGACAGGTCGTCAGCGAGGTCTACGATGCGGAGATTGCGAATCCGACCGGACGCGACCTGCACCTGCTGTATCGGATCATACGGCCCGACGGGCAGGTCCGATGGATTCACGACCGGATGGTCATCCACCATACCGCGACGGGTGAAGTCGATAGTCTGAGCGGGATCACTGAAGACATTACGGAGGCCCGCGAACTGGAAGACCAGTTGCGGCAGGCCCAAAAAATGGAGGCCGTCGGGCGATTGGCGGGAGGCGTGGCGCACGACTTCAACAATGTGATGACCGTCATCCTCGGCTATAGCGCGGTCCTGCTCCAGGAACTGAGCCAGAATTCTTCAGCCCGCTACTTCGTGCAGGAAATTCAACGCGCGGGGGAACGTTGCGCGGCGCTGACCGGCCAGTTACTGGCCTTCAGCAGGAAGCAAATGCTCCACCCGGTCTCGTTGGACCTTCACCGGGTGATTCGTGACCTCATGGCGCTGCTGAAGAGCCTGATCGGTGAACACATCTCGATCGTTCTGCAACTCGACCCTCTTCCGCTCTGGGTCAAAGCCGACGCCGTCCAACTCGAACAGGTCCTGCTCAACCTGGCCGTCAATGCCCGCGATGCCATGCCGCATGGAGGCACCCTGACCATCGATACCCGCCAGGTTTCCCGGGAAGAGGTCTGGGGGACGGATCATGACACGCGCACCGCCCGCACCTATGTGCGTCTGCGGGTGCACGATACGGGGACCGGCATCGACCCGGCCACGAAGGCCAAGATCTTCGAGCCATTTTTCACGACCAAACCGCCGGGTCGCGGAACCGGTCTCGGCCTCTCGACGGTGTATGGCATCGTGCACCAAAGCGGCGGGACCATTACGGTCGAAAGCGCGGTGGGTCAGGGTACCACCATGACCGTGTTTCTGCCGGAAGTCGTCCCCCCGTACACGGCCCTCCCGCCGGTTCAATCGGAGCCGGCCCACACCTCGGGGACAGAAATCATCCTGCTGGTGGAAGACGAGCCGGCGGTCCGCCTACTGACGCAGCATATTCTGCGCACACATGGCTACACCGTGCACGAAGCGGAGGACGGTTTCCAGGCACTGGATCTGATCCGACGAAACGCGCTCCACATCGACCTGCTGCTGACGGATCTCGTGATGCCCGGCATGAACGGCAAAGAGTTGGCCATGCGCCTCCGCAGTCACTTCGCGGAGATGAAAGTGCTCTACATGTCAGGATACAGCGATAACCCGCCCGTCACAGGAGATGAAACCCAGGGCCACACGACCTTTCTGCAAAAGCCCTTCTCGCCCGAAGACTTGATCCGCATGGTGCGCGAGATCCTTCACTCAGTCTCGCCCGCCTAGCAGGATGCGGAAAAAGTCCGCCAGCGGCGTTCCCGCAAGACACTGCCGCCTCCCGCTAGCTGCGGCCTTGCTGAACGGCCTTTTGAACATCTTACAGGTCAATGTAATGCCGACACCGCGCATGAGTTGATCGTCGCGCATTGCGCGACAATCGAGTTCCTCCGCAGCCTACTAATTCACTCGACGGGCGAGGAAAGGGACGGCCGGTTCCCGGACGCGCTCACTCCAGCCGGATGCTCGATCCATTGCGGTAGCAAGGACCCGGCCACCATCCCCACGGCGGCGGCCAGCAGGCCCAGGAGCTGCGGCGGCCAGACCTGATCGAGCGTGACGGTCAGCTCCGATCCACCCCAGGTTCCGAGCCCCACAGTGATCGCCAGCACCGCCCCTTGTGTCGTGGCCCTGGGCCAGTACAATCCGGCCAGCAGCGGCACGAAGGCCGCCACCAGCGTGACCTTGTACGCACTCTCGACCATCTTAAAAATACTGGCCTCTGAATTGAGCGCAAACAGCAGGACCGTGGCCGCAAACCCGACGAGGACGATTCGCATCACCCGCAACAACCCTTGATCGCTGATCGTGGGCACCCACCCCTTCACGATATTTTCACTGAACGCCACCGACGGCGCGAGTAACGTGGCGGACGAGCAGCTCATGATGGCGGACAGCAGCGCGCCGAAAAAGATGATCTGCGCCACGATCGGGGTGTGCTGCACGATCAGGTTGGGAAGGATGAGTTGGGAATCCCGTTCCAATAACTGCGCCACCTGCGCCGGATCGACGAGCGTAGCGGAATAGGCGAGGAACATCGGCACAAACGCGAAGAAGAAATACAGCGTCCCCCCCAGCACCGATCCCCGCACTGCCGTCCGTTCGTCCCGCGCCGATGTGATGCGCTGAAACACATCCTGCTGCGGAATCGATCCGAACATCATCGTGACCCAGGCGCCGAGAAACGGAATCCACGCCTCCATCCGCGCCGGCGGGAAAAAATCCAGTTTCCCCGCCATGGCCGCATGCGTCACCACCCGCTCCACCCCGCCGGCTAATCCGCTGATGACCGAGCCGATGTAGAGCATGCCGCCCATGATGATGGTGATCTGCACAAAATCCAGAATCGCCACCGAGAACATGCCTCCGAACGTGGTGTATGTCAGGACGATGACGGCTCCCAGCACCATGCCCACCGACTGGCTCATCGCTCCGTCCGTGACCACGTTGAAGACCAGCCCGAGGGCCTTGATCTGGGCTGAAACCCAACCGAGGTATGAAGCGACGATGCAGAGGGTACAGAGGACCTCAACCGTGCGATTGTACCGTAGGCGGTAAAAGTCCCCGATCGTGAGGAGATTCAATCGGTACAGGCGGCGGGCAAACAATAATCCGGCGAGAATCAAACAGAGGCTCGATCCGAAGGGATCGGCCACCACCGCTCGCAGGCCGTCCTTGACAAAGGTGGCGGAGATGCCGAGCACAGTCTCGGCGCCGAACCAGGTCGCAAACACTGTGGCAGTCACCACCGGCAGCGGCAGACAGCGCCCCGCGACGGCGAAGTCTTTGGCATTGTGCACGCGGGTCGCCGCGTAGAGCCCGATCCCGACCGAGCAGGCAAGATAGAGAATCACGAAGGATAGGAGCATGGAATCGTTCGCGCGTCGGTGCGATCACACCCGTCGGCGGGTGACGAGCGAGGGGATTGTACCGGCAGCGAAGCCCCTGCGCAATGGCAGGCAGGGCGCGCAGGGGCTCACGCAGTCGGCTACGGGCGGCCTGCGCGTGCGTCATCCCCATGCACAGGCCGGTCGAGCCGCGTCGGCAGAACGAGCCTATTCCGTCTTCGCTTTCAATTCCTTGACCTTACCCTTAGCCTTCTCCATGGCCGCGTTCCCCTTGCCCTTGGCGCGCTCCACTTCCGCCTGAACCTTATTGCCCTTGGCGTCTTCGACGGCGGCTTTGGCCTCGCCCTTCATCTCTTCGACCTTCGCCTTTGTGTCGCCCTTCATCTCTTCCATCTTGGCCTTCATCTCACCGGCCCAGCCGACCGACATGAGGCCGAACAAAGCCAATACGATGGTCGCGGCGGAAATCGACATCCTGTTCATGGGGAGTCCTCCTTGTGAGACTGGTGAGCGACAGCGGAATCCGACGCCCACCACAGCAGTGTCTGCCAATGACAACGCCGTAGCAATTCCTGAAACCGACTACGGAATCTTCCGGAACAGATCCCTCCGTCCTCAGCGACAGGAACAGACGGCAAAAAACAATCGTTTCGTTGACATCTCATGTCGCTATGGTACGAATAGGCCATGCGTTACTCATTGTACTTCGCATGGGTGGTGGCCGTTCTTTCGATCTGCGTCCTGACGACGCTCGCCTCGTTTCCGTTACTCGGGAGCGGCGAGCGGCCTGCCGAGCCGCGGATTGCGACAGGGACAGAGAAGCTCCGGACGATCAAGCTCCACCGCCTGCGCTGCAATCCCTTCACACCTTCGTGCCAGCTTTCCAAGCACAAGCCGTCACACAAAGTGCCGGCTTAGCAGTTAGGAACCTGGCTCCGTCTACGACAGGGGAATTCGCCCCTTGTTCGCCTCCAACCACTGCGCAAAGGTCTGCAGCCCGGGATTCAGCGCCCGGGCGATCGCCGGCTCGCGCGCGCCGCAAAACATCGCATTGAAGTCACGCTTGAACTGAAACATGTTACCCAGATCATCCGCTCCGGGGAACCCGAACGTCCGGTAGACCTCCGGCGGCACCGCGTTATAGCGCACCTCCCGACCCAGCGCCTTCGTCAACGCCGCGGCCATTTGTGATCCGGTGAGATGCTCCCCCGCGATTCCGACGGTCTTTCCCACATAGGCATCCCGCTTCTCCAGCAATCCCAAGGCGCACTTCCCGATATCGTCTGCCGCAATACCGGGTAATCGCGCCTCGCCCATGGGAAGCGTGAACGCCAGTGTCCCGTCCGGTCCCTTCTTCGGGCCCATGCCGAAATGAATGAGGTTATCCCAATAGAACGACGTCAGCAGGAAGGTTGTCGGCACTCCGAGTTGCCTGAACACCTGATCGGCTTCGCCCTTGGCGTCGAAATGCGGCACCTTGTACTTGCCCAATAGTGTGGGCATCCGGTCGTCCGAGAGCGGAACCCATCGACGCGTGTCTTCGAGGGTCGACCAAATCACATGCGGAACCCCCGCCGACTTGGCAGCCTTGGCCATCGCCTCGGCTTCGGCAAATTCCTTTTCGGGAGAAAAATGCGCCCAGAAAAAGGTCACGCAAAACGCCCCGGCAGCCCCCGCAAATGCACGCTTCAAACTCTCGCCATCGTGCACGTCGGCCGCGACCACCTCGGCGCCAAGTCGCGCCAGCTCCCTGGCCTTGTCCGAATTCACGTCCCTGGTCAACGCGCGCACCGTCATGCCGCTGTTTGGATCGGCCAGAATCGCCCGCACCAACCCGCCCCCCTGCATGCCCGTCGCCCCGACCACCGCAATGACCTGCTTCTGTCCCATTTTTTCCCTCTCCTTTCCACAACCGGTTGCCGCCGCCAAGCATCCTTTCCCTGCAGCCGGTTGTCAACCGATCAGTGCGTGGTTCGTTTCAGAAGGTTAGCCCCAGACCTGGTCTTCATCGCCAGGGGAATGGTAGGCTGTAGCCAGCTAGCCAGGGAGGAACGTCATGGTACGTCTCACGACTGATCGAATGAACTCTCCTCGGCATTGGGTCACGTTTCTCACCGTCGGTTTCTGCATCGTCCTCTTCACGCTTCCCCTCCACGCCGCCGACTCTTCCGGCCCCTGGGAATGTTCAAGCTACACGGGTGATGCGCACACGCGATGCCTGCAAGCGTTTATCGAAATCCAGCGCGACAAAATTTCGAAGCTGGAAGCAGAGGTCCATGTCCAGCAAAACGCCGTCGGCCAGTTGAAAGAGCAGGCTGATCGGCAAAGTGCCATGACCGCCGACCTTCAACGTCAGATGGCCGAGCAGTCCTCTTCCGTATCGACCTACAATTATGTTGCGCCCGGATTGCTCTATGGATATCCGTCTGTGGGTTTTGGCCTGTACCTCGGGCGTCCATGGCTCTATGGCTCACCATTTTACGGCCGGCCCTACGCCTGGGGTCCACGGTACTATCGGCCCTACTATGGACGCTGGCATAGGCGTTGGTAGTCCTGGACCATAACCGCCAGAGCCGCTGAAACGTGATTCTCGCAGAGCGTTACAACCGGGGATTCCACCCCCGGCAAGGTCTCACCGCAGTATCCCTTCTCTGCCGCCTCACCCTGTCCTGAAGACCGACCCGACCATCGATTCATGGCCCACCAACGGCTCACGTACAACCGACCGGCTGTTTGGGTCATCGCATCGTGTCACACGGGTGACACACTCAGGTGACGCCAATGCAAACTGTATGGTAAACCATACGCCGTCAGAGAGCCTCTCGGATGGCCTTGTTGGGGACCCGTGTTTCGCTTGCACCACAGCACCGGCGTTACCTGCGCCCTTCTGCTTCTCATGTTCGGACTCCCGTCCGTCAGTCACGCGCGTCCCGATAAGCCGCAACCCAAACCGAACGCATCGCTCATCCATTCCGAACGCTCGATCCACAGGGCTCTCACCGACGGGACCGCAGCCCAAGCCTTACGGCTGCTTGACCAGGGCGCGAATATCGAAGCCCGAGACAGTCAGGGTGCGACGCCGCTGATCACAGCGGCAGGCAAGGGCAATCTGGCGCTGGTCACTCTCTTCCTCAGCCGGCATGCGGAGGTTGAAGCAACGGATCGAGCCGGCAACACCGCGTTACATCAGGCGAGTTTTTATGGGCAGGTACGCTGCGTCGAGGCACTCCTGGCCACAGGGGCACAGCCCTCGGCGCGGAACGCCCTCGCATTTACCCCGCTCCATCAGGCCGTCAGGCGATTTTGGGAACTCTCCGGTGAATCCCGGGCGGAGCGGCTGACCCGTCAAGCCGATGTGATCGACGCACTCCTTCGCCACGGGGCCGATCCTGACCTCAGAGAGGCCGGCGGCAGAACTCCGATCACTCTGGCAACTGAAAGTAGCAATGGTTCACTCAGGCACGCATTTGACAGAGCACCCGTGCGGGCCATACCAGCCGCCGAGATACCGACGAGGCCCCAATCGCCCGCCGCGACGGCAGACAGTTCAGAGGCGGATCCCGGAATCGTGGCTTCGGATCCGGAGACAGACTCACACACCGTCCAAAGTGCCCCTCCTGCACCCGCTCGAAGCGCGGCCCCGCTTCCGGCCGTACCGTCGCCCAAACCTTCCACAGACATGGCAGCGCAGGACGACAGGCAACCGGGACTCTCAGTCATCCCCATCCCATCCACCGCAGTGACCGAATCTTCCAGCGGTCCCATTGTGGCAAAATCCCTCCCTCCCGCACCTGAGGGAGCTTCTGCGGCCACTTCGCCCGCTGATACCACTCTCAGGCCGCACACAAGCCCGATACCGGCGACGCCGATCGAGACCGCTCCCACAAGAGATCACGAAGCCACCCCGGCAATCGCTTCACAACCTCTGGTTGCTGAATCTCAACCACCCGCTGACAGGGTGACACCGTTCCCCCCGCAGGTATCCGGCATGCCGCCGGCCAAGTCGTTCACACCACTTGAACCGGTCCCCCTGCAAACTACGCCGCAGCCAGCGCCAACGCCGCTGATCGCCGCCATCGATACCCAGGTGGAGACCAAACCTGCGGCTTCACCGCCAACGAATCCCCAGCATCGGAGCATCGCAACCATAATCGAGTCCGCTGAGGACATTCGAAAGCCGCGGCAACCACACCAGATCACTCCCTCCATCGATTCGGCGCACCTCCGATCCGCTCCGCTTGTCGCTTCAGCCGACTCCTCCCCCGCGACAGCGAGTGCTCCGCTGGTAGGCGCGACAGGTCCCTCCACTGACCACCCACCGCCGTCGCCCCCGGCCTCCACCACCGACAAGAAGGAGGATCCACCGGACCGGGAATCTGAACGGCCCTGGATGCTTCAGCGTCTCGGCTTCGGGCTCGGCCTCGGATGGACACATAATCTTGGCCCGAGACGGGTGGATTCCGTCACAGTCGTCAACCGTATCGTCCGCATCGACAATGAACGCAACGATCTGGTGCGCGTCATGCCGGAAATGCACTTCTGGATCGACCGGTGGGACGAGCAACGTTGGAGTTGGGGACCGTTTCTCACGGTCGCGCCGGGGTCGCGGATCATCGACGCCGTGGGATTCGGCCTGATGATGGGATACCGGCCGCATCGACAAGATCAATACAGTTTCAACGTCGGAATCGGCGGCACGCTCGATCTCGATGCTCGAGTCCTGGGCGACGGACTCATCGCAAACGAACCGCTGCCGCCTCGGGAAACCACGGCCCGCACGAAGCAGACCACCGCCGCCGGGCTCCTCCTACTCTTTTCCGTCGGATGGGACCTCGCTGCGCCCCACCACCCGGCACAGACCGAACGACCATGATCTTACGTTCGAGGCAACGCAACACCGCACGGCCTCATCGACAATTGACGAGTCCCCTTGATTCTGACTAAGGTAGAACTCCCAAGGAGAATCGTGCAATGAGGACACAACCCCAGTTTCCGAACGAACAGACCGACAGCGGCGAATTCAAACGGTAGTCCGACGCATTTCGCCACTGGGTCACCGAGGACGGCCGTTCCGGATATCCGGCCGCAGCCGGCCGGTATCATCTCTACGTCTCCCTCGCCTGCCCCTGGGCGCATCGCACCATCATCGTCCGCACACTCAAAGGGCTCACCGGGGTCATCGGCATGACCGTGGTCGACCCGATCCGGGACGAGCAGGGCTGGGCCTTTCGCAACGGTTCCGGCCACTCCCTGGATACGACCAATGGGTTTCACTTCCTGAGCGAGGCCTATCGTGCCACCGACCCCGGTTACCGAGGGCGCGTGACCGTTCCGGTGTTGTGGGACACGGTGACAAAACGAATCGTGACCAATTCCGACGATGACCTCATGCGGATCTTCAACGGCGAGTTCAACCGCTTCACCACCAGCCCGCTGGACCTCTATCCGGCAGCCCTCCGTCCGCAGATCGACGAGATGAACGACTTTCTCTACGAGCGGGTGAACGATGGTGTCTACCGCGCCGGTTTTGCGACCTCCCAGCACGTCTATGAACGAGCCGCGCGTTCGGTCTTCATTGCGCTGGATCAACTCGATACGAGACTTCGCGACCGACGCTACCTCTTCGGCGCCCAGTTCGTGGAGTCGGATTGGCGGTTGTTCGTCACGCTGCTCCGGTTCGATGCCGTGTACCACGGGCATTTCAAATGCAATCTCCGGCGCATCGTCGATTACCCCCATCTGTACGGCTACCTTCAGGACCTCTACCAGGTGACGGGTATCGCGGAGACCGTGGATTTCGATCACATCAAGCGGCACTACTATGTCACCCATGACGACATCAACCCGACCCGCATCGTCCCCATCGGACCGCAACTGGATCTGGAGAGCCCGCATGGACGAGACGCGCTCTCCTGACCGCACCTCACGGCAAGACTGCTGAAACAGACGACATACTTACCCATCCTGGACGCCAGACAGGCTTTCCATTCGGCAAGGCTACAGACAAGTCTGCGTAATCTTCGCAGCCTGCTCAACACGCCGTCCCGCTAGGCCGCAGGCGAATCAACACCGGAGGCGTACCCGTAGGGGTACGTCGATGATTTTGACGAGCCGAGAACGACGCGGGAGGCCGTTTTCACCAGCCTGCCCAAGAATTATCTTGAGCCGCAGGGGCTCCCTGGCATATGGTGAGCAGAGCCATGGTGTTCATCAGAAAGGATCGTCTATGCGTCATGTGACCGGTGCCGTCTCCGCAGTGGTGCTCCTCATGTCCTCGCTCAGCTGGGCGGCCGCCCCTGAACCGGCCAACGATGAGCAAAAAACGCTCTATGCTCTCGGAGCGGCCATCAGCCAATCGCTCGGCCCGTTTACCTTGAACGAATCCGAACTGGAATTCGTGAAAGCCGGTTTGGTCGATGGTGTGTTGAAACATCCCCAAAAGGTCGATTTGCAAGTGTACGGCCCGAAGATTCAACAGATGCAGCAGGTACGCGCCACGGCGCTGGCCGAGGTCGAGAAGAAAGCCGGGGCAGGATTCCTGGCCAAGGCTGCAGCGGAGTCGGGCGCGAAGAAAACGGAATCGGGTGCGATCGTCACGACGATCAAGGAAGGCAAGGGCGCGACCCCGAAGGCCACCGATACGGTCAAAGTTCATTACCACGGGACGCTGATCGACGGAACGGTGTTCGACAGCTCGGTCAAACGCGGCGAACCGGCCACCTTCCCGCTGAACCAGGTCATCAAGTGTTGGACCGAAGCGGTACAGCTGATCAAGGTCGGCGGCAAGAGTAAACTGGTCTGCCCATCAGGCATCGCCTACGGGGATCGTGGATCACCCCCGGTCATCAAGCCCGGCGCCACCCTGATTTTCGAAGTGGAATTGCTGGACATCGTCAAGCAGTAGCCCCTTTCGAAAGGACTCTGCCGGGGCTCAGCCCCCGGCGAGTCCTTCTATTTCCCCTTCTTTCAGCCATCACTTAAGTATTCTTCATCCACTTCCGATAGGGGTATCAGTGCCTTGCATTCCGATGCGAGGCCTAGAGTCTATGCCCGATACCCCGACGGCCTGGCCGGCAACCGGAGGTGCCACATATCATGCTGTTCCCGCAAACACAGTTATTGCTCGTCGATGATTCGCCCCTGAACCTCAAGATCCTGCTCGAGTTCCTTCCCCAGCCTGACTATCGTTGCACCACGGCGCAAGGCGGCCTCCAGGCCTGGGAAATGCTCGAAGCACAACCGGATCGGTTCCATGCCGTGCTGCTCGATCGCATCATGCCGGAAATGGACGGCATGGAAGTCCTCCGCAAGATGAAGCAACATCCTGTACTGAGCCAGATCCCCGTCATCATGCAAACGGCCGCCTCCACACATCAGCAGACCCTGGAAGGACTCCAGGCAGGGGCCTACTATTACCTGGCAAAGCCGTTCGAAAAAGCGACCCTGCAAGCCATCGTCGATGCGGCAGTCCGCGATCACATCAGCTACCTGGAAGTACGACAGGACCTGCGCCGGACCACCACCACCATGCGCCAGCTCGACTCAGGGACGTTCCGGTTCAAAACGCCTGAAGAGGCGAAAAACCTGGCGATGCTCCTCGCGCATGCCTATCCCGATGCGAACCGGGTGGTCACCGGCATCCTCGAACTCACCTTGAACGCGATCGAACACGGCAACTTGAATATCGGCTACAAGGAAAAATCCCGCCTCATCGAAGAGGAGCAGCTGGATAGTGAAATCGAGCGACGACTGAGCGATCCCGTCTACTCGTCCCGCGAGGCCACGGCACAGTTTGTCCGCCACCCGGACAAACTCTCCCTGCACATCACCGATCAAGGCAAGGGATTCGAATGGCGGAAGTATTTGACCTTCGACCCCGAGCGAGCCTTCGACACCCATGGCCGCGGGATCGCCATGGCCAACAAGGTCAGCTTCGATCAGATCGAGTATCGCGGGAACGGCAACCAGGTGTTCACGGTGCTTCAACTGGGGACCGTCGCGCAGGAACTGGTCGCGTAACGCCCCCTCTCGCCGCAACGATCCGCCTCTCATGGCGCCGACACCGGCCCAGGAGACCTGCACCACACCGAACAGTCAACGAATCTCCACGCGCGACAGCGCATACCACTTGTCCGCTCGTTTCCCCTCGATCGCCAACTCGACATGGGCGGCCCGCGCATCTTCAGAGAGAATCGCCACATCCAGAACGTAGGAACCGGCGGGCACGGTCTCCGGCACCACCACCGTATCCTCTATCCGGGGCGCAGGTCCCGGCAGCCATTGCTTCAGATCGGCAGGACTGGTCCACTGCGCCACGACCTGATCCGAGCTCGATCGCAGCCGATAGGCCAGCGGCCAGGCGTGGTACATCGGCGCCACCCCCTTATTTTCCCAACGCGACTGAAGGACGAGCGGCCCGCCGGAACGACTCTCCGCTGAATGTGTCAGTTCGCGCAAGACGA
Organism: Nitrospira sp.; assembly: GCA_024998565.1. Taxonomy (NCBI): domain Bacteria; kingdom Pseudomonadati; phylum Nitrospirota; class Nitrospiria; order Nitrospirales; family Nitrospiraceae; genus Nitrospira; species Nitrospira sp. The sequence goes on along the minus strand of JACOEM010000009.1, from coordinate 111,560 downwards.
AGCGATACCCGATCCTTTTCAAAAATTCATTGAACCGCGCTCGCCAGGCGGCAGGCACCGGCTTCGATTTCGCGTTCAGCACCGAGACATGCCACTCCAAGCCCTGATTCAGAATACGGTCGAGATCGAATCCCCGTTCGTACCACTCGTGTATGTAGCCGCAGACTTCCATCTGAACCGGCCCACGCTTCCAGGCATTCGCAATGACCGCCTCTTCGAGTACCGGAGGATAGGCATGCTCCATATGATTCCAGTCAGGACTGAAATAGCCGTAGTCGCCGAAACAATCCCCTCGCCAACCGGCGCCCTGCGAGGCCGCATACTTCAGTTGTCCGCCGTGGAGCATCACCAGCGGAGTGCCTGCGAAATATTTCAAGTACCAGTCCGTGATGGCGATCTGATTGTCTTCGGTCGGAAAGAACGCCTTGCACTGGGCTTCCACACCTTCGCAACACACCGTATTCCACTCGCCCCAACATCCGATGGACCCGATGTCGACATGGTCGATATCGACGGAGCGGCCGTACCGCTCACCAAACGCGCGGATCAGCCGCTCATGGTAGTCAAGAAAAACGGGATGGTTGTAGTCGGGGAAAATTCCGTCGGACTCCTTCACACTCCCGACCCCCTTGTCCAACAACCATTGCGGCGAACCGGTTTTGTATTCGGACACGATGCGGATGGCGAGCGTCTCTCCCTTCGCCTTGGCCTGCGCGATCACACCATCCACGAGGGCAAAGTTATACTGACCTTCCTTCGGTTCAAGCTCTGCCCAGGGCCACCGAAAATAGGCGACGGTCGTATGGGGATACTCTTCCGGTGCCGGCGGCTGTCCGAACCCGAAATGAAAATCGGCAAATCCCATTCCGGGGTTGTACAGCACCTCATCAATTTCACGAGGCTGAACGGTAACGGTCCGCCCGGTCCCCTTCACGTCCCCCGACATGCCGCTCAGTGAATCGGCACAGCCGGCCGTACCCAGCACGAGCACCACCAACGTTGCGGCTCTCCACATTGGTCCTCGCATATGTCCTCCTTGGACGAAACCCCGACCGCCACTCAGGCGACCTCCGCCCTGCGGCCATGCTTGTTCGTCATCCCCGCCGGATGAAACCGAGAGTAGGGTCGCGCCGTAAATTATGATAGGGTACGCGACCGGCGGGAAGAACCGCCTCGATATGCTGAATTGGTTTTCACAATCGCCGCAATCCGACTCCGTCGTCATCACCGGTGCCTCGACCGGCATCGGGGCCGCGTGCGCGTTGGCGCTCGACAAGCTGGGCTATCGCGTCTTCGCGGGCGTTCGAAATCCAGCCGACGGTGAACGGCTCCAGCAACAGGCCGGACCGCGCCTCATGCCGATCCGCCTCGATGTCACCGATGCCGCCTCGATCTCGGCAGCCAGTCACACCGTCGCAGCCATGGTGGGGGAACGCGGCCTCGCCGGTCTGGTAAACAATGCCGGGATCGGCGTCGCGGGGCCGATCGAACTCCTGCCCCTCGCCGACTGGCGGCGGCAATTTGAAGTCAACGTGTTCGGACTCATCGCAGTCACGCAAACGTTCCTCCCATTGATCCGCACCGGGCGAGGACGCATCATCAATATGGGCTCCATCGCGGGACGGGCCTCCATGCCGTTCATGGCCCCCTACGCCGCATCGAAACATGCGCTGGAAGCGATCACCGATGCCTTGCGCCTGGAACTCCAACCCTGGGGCATCCGCGTCGCACTCATCGCCCCCGGCGCCATCGCCACGCCTATTTGGAAAAAGACCAGAAGAGAAGTCGATGCCTGGGACGCAGCCTGGGGACAGGACCTCAAGGGCATGTACCAGGAAGGCTTCACTCGCATCAAAGACGCGGCCACTGCGGCCGGCGAACAGGCACAACCGGCGAGCGTCGTGGCCGAAGCCGTGGCGCATGCCTTGCGTTCGAGGTGGCCGAAAACACGCTATCTCGTCGGCTCGGACGCCGCCATCCGTGCCTACCTGGCCCTGCTCCTGCCGGATCGCCTGAATGACTGGCTGATCACCCGGATCGTGAAGCTTCCTTCCCGCCGCTGACGTTGTTCAACGCCGGGGCGCTCTGACCATATCGATCACCTGCCCCTGCGCGTCGAGATAGACCGATACCAACTCGTTGGGAGCGAGCTGTTCAATCGCCGGCTGCAGCAACGGCCGCACGGGAAAGGATTGAATGTCATCGATCTTCATCCTGAGACGCATCCGTCCGTCACCGATCGTCACGAATGCGCCCTCCAGGCGATGGTGCGGCGCGCGTGACGAAGACTCAAACGCCAGTTCGCGGGGCTTGCCCAACGAAAACACATCGACGAGAAGATACGCTCGATCCACGGCAAAGTCCGCCGTCTCGCCGACCTCAAGCGCCGCGAGTTTCTCCATGGCGACCGTGCGCGCATAGAACCCCACATCCCGCCCCGTATCGAGGCGAATCGTCACTCGTTCCTTCTGAGGGTTGAACGATCTCCCCAGCGAGCCGCGGAAGACTTTCGTCGGCGGCTGGTCGGCAGGTCGCTGATAGGCCACAATCTCGTCGCGATCGTTGACCATGATCTCCACAGCCCCACCCGGCTGCAGTCCACGCCCCTCGTCCCCGCCGGCTTCGAGTGACAGGTAGCGCGGAGCCCGTTCCCCGGTCTCGACCTCCACCCGATCGCCGGAGAAACTGCTGATGGTGCCCTTGATCAACCTCGCGCTGGGCAGGATGCCCGGCACCGGCTTCAACTCCTCGATACTGAGCCCGGACATGAGTTTCGCCGAACTGCCACAGCCGGTCGCCCAGCCAACCAGCATGATCGCACCGATCAGAACACCCAGCCTCATGTGCTTCGCGTCCATCGTCCCTCCGGCTTTCTCCCGTCGGATGATAGAACAAACCCCTGCCCGGAGGCGAGCGTCCGTCTTCCACAGTTAACCCGATCTTAATCCGGCTCACAGCGACGTGTAACGACATCCTGCCAGACTCTCAGGCCGTTAACGGTTCGGCATCGGCTCTCCGCAGAAAGGAACCCTGAATGACACCGCCTCCCATCGAAACCGCCGCTGTCGATTCCTTCGAGATCACTCTCGAAGGAGGGACTTCACAAATCGGCCTCTTCCTCATTCTGATCCTGCTCACGCTCGGCGGAATTTACGTCGCCGGTGAGTTGACCTCGGACCTCTCCGATGTTCGCGCCTCTTCAGTCTGGCCGTTTATCCTGCTCGGATTTGCCCTGCTGATCGCACTCGGCTTCGAATTCGTCAACGGGTTTCATGACACGGCGAACGCCGTCGCGACCGTCATCTATACGCATTCCATGCCGCCGCATCTCGCCGTGGCCTGGTCCGGTCTGTGGAACTTTATCGGCGTCATGCTTGCATCCGGAGCCGTTGCGTTCGGAATCGTCGCCCTGCTGCCGGTCGAGTTGATTCTCCAAGTGAGCGCCGGAGCCGGATTCGCCATGGTGTTTGCGCTGCTGATCGCCGCCATTCTCTGGAACCTGGGGACCTGGTATCTGGGTCTGCCTTCTTCCAGTTCGCATGCGCTGATCGGCTCCGTGATCGGCGTCGGCTTCACCAACCAGCTGATGGCAGCCGGCGGCACGAATACCAGCGGCGTCGATTGGACACAGGCCCTCAGCGTCGGCAAGTCCCTCTTGCTTTCTCCGCTGATCGGTTTCTCCGCCGCTGCGTTTCTGCTGTTGATCGCCATGAAGGCCGTCCCCGTCGAGAAGTTGTACAAACCGCCGCGCGGCAAGACACCACCGCCCCTGTGGATACGGGGTCTGCTCATTCTCACCTGTACGGGTGTCAGCTTTGCCCATGGGTCCAACGACGGGCAAAAGGGCATGGGCCTGATCATGCTGATCCTCATCGGTACCGTGCCGACGGTCTATGCGCTCAATCGCACCGTGGACATTTCGTACACACCTGCCTTCGTGGAAGCGTCGACCAAATCGGAAGCTATTTTCCAACGGTACGGCAAGACGGCTCTCACCCCGGTGGACCCGCGGCGCACGGTGGCAGAGTACCTCCGCACCCACGAGGTTCGCCCGGACACCTTGCCGGCCCTTCGCGCGCTGAGCGGCATGGTTCGCACACAGATTGCCTCCTACGCGACCGTCGCCCAGATACCGACGGAACACACCTCCAACGTGCGGAACGACATGTACCTGCTGGGGGAATCCCTGCGTTGGATGAACAACACTCACGAACCGGCCTTTTCAAGATCGGATCGAGACGTCCTGCTCCACTATAGATCCATGTTGGACAACGCCACCAAATACATCCCGGTGTGGGTCAAAGCTGCTGTGGCCATCGCGCTGGGGCTGGGCACCATGATCGGCTGGAAACGTATTGTGGTGACGGTCGGGGAGAAAATCGGAAAAACGCACCTTTCCTACGGTCAGGGCGCCAGCGCGGAATTGGTCGCGATGACGACGATCGGCGCAGCGGACCTATTCGGGCTTCCGGTCAGCACGACACAAGTGCTGTCCTCCGGCGTGGCGGGAACCATGGCGGCCAATCGGTCGGGCTTGCAGTGGCAGACAGTCCGGCATCTCGCACTGGCATGGGTTCTGACCCTCCCGGCGTCCATCGTACTGGCCGGATCTCTGTATTGGATGTTTCGACATCTCTCATAACCAGCGCTGCCGTTCGTGAGGCACTGCGCCCCCTCACTCGACGACAAGGCCATCATGCGAACCGACCGCCCGGCGGTCAATCGGGAGAGGGAAGCGACTTAAGCAATCGTTCCGCTTCCGGCCGGAATCTGCGTTTCCAGGCATAGGGATAGTGCGGATGCTCAATATGGAGTACGGCCTCGAGATGTGCGCGCGCTTCACCGGATCGGCCCTGTTTGATGAGGAGTCGGGCCAGGATGAGATGGGCATTGGTATAACGTCCGTCCGCCGCAATCGCGCGCCGCAGATACGATTCAGCCTCTTTCTCGCTACCGCCCAACAGCCAGGGCAACTCCGCATAGAGGCCTCCCATCATTTGCAGCGCCTGCGCATGGCCTGGATCGAGCTCGATCGCCCGGCGGACATGCTCCTTGATTTCCCCCAACACCAGCCCGGCATTGGCGATGCCTTTCAATCGCTCGGCGCTTCCACGGGCCGCCGCGTACAGAAAATGGGCCTGTGCGTTCCGTTCCTCCATCTGTAAGGCGCGCCTCGCCATCTCCGCTGCCGCCTCATAGGCCAGACGCTTCTGCGCGTCGTCCTCGAACAGGTCATCGGCAATGTCCAGGTACAGCTCGGCCCCTGCGATCAGCCGGTCGAGCCTGACGCCCTGTGTGGCGATCTTCGCTTGCAGGACGGCCAGCCGACGCTCCAGCGAGTCGGGATAGTCCGGCGGCAGGGGTTCGTGCTCCGCTCGCGCGGGAGCAATCAACGACAGACAGGCGAGACTGAGGACGGCAACCAGACGGGATCCTGACGGTCGCCGGGCAATCAAATCCGATCCTTCGCAACATGCATCGACAGTGTTGCCGTCGTGACCCGACTTCGGCCGGTGAAAAAAAACATACCGAGCCACAGACCTTGCAGGCACAAAATCACGCCGGGTTGCCACAGGAGTCGGATCCCGCGTAGCGCGTCCGGCGGCACGGACGGCACGTCCGCCAGCCAGAAAGTCAGGAACGCAGCGTAGGCTATACCGGCGAGCGACAGAACCTGGTACCACGACACCCTCATCCCGCCCCGATAGTCGGCGCGCAAACATTCCGATCCGACCCGCCACATCTGCGTGACCACGACGGTGAACAAAAATGCCGCCGCCATCCGGCCATGAAAGAACAGCCAGAGACCGGCCATACCCGTCGCGACCGAAACAGCCGCCGTCATCGCTTGAATGGGAACCAGCGGGACCGACTCCAAGCCGCTTTCATAGGCGGCCTTCCTGGTTTCACCCGTAAATACCGTGTGGTGATGCGCAAACAATCCGGCAATCCACGGATGACTCCGGGTCAGCGGAGCGCCATAACAACAGCCGAAGCTCAGGCAAGCCAGACGTCCCGTCCCTTCCCCGAACGCATATGCGATGGCGACGGTCGCCAGCACGGCGGCCACCGGTAATACGTTGTCCGCCCTCGCCGGGAATCCGGCATTCAGCGCCGCCACAATCCACGGCGCAAGAAATAATCCGAACATGGACGCGCCGCCGATGGTGAAGGTATTGGTCTTTCCTTCGATAAGCCGGGCCAGAATTTTGGCCGCCGGCACGCAAGCGCCCAACAGCGTCACCGACAGCCACAGAATGGCGTCGAGCGGCACCGCCACACTCCCCAGGAGCACGATCGCCAGCGCCACGGCCACCACGACGGCACTGGCGGTGAACGCTCCGTAATAGGTCAGATTGAGTCCCGTCCACCGTCCGTCCGGACGTCGCGCCTGCGGCACCGTCGCAAGTACCTGCCACCCTTCGCGCGGCAAGACACGAAAGGCCCACAGGAATAAGGCCGCATACAGCACGATGAGCAGGGCGGCAGCCACATCCTGAACGGCCATCAGGGTGCTCCTTCGCGCTTCCAACCGATCGTGGAGCGCACCCGTACATCCGTCTCGACGAGCGCCCGGCCAAACCCTTGAGAAAACCGACTCTGCACCCCGGGACGAAACCGATTCCGGACAAGATCTTCGCAGAACGCCACCCGGCCCGGCTCAAATAACAGCACGTCGGTGGAGCTTCCCGGACGATAGAGACTTTTCGGACGCCCTCGTTCGAGCATCATCCCGATCTGGACGGGCCTGGGATCGTCATAGGCGACGGCGGAGTAGCATTGATCGATGTGGCCGATCATCAACGCCACGATTTCGATCATGGCCACCAGCCCCACGCGCGACCCGCCCGGCACCTCCGTATCGATGATCGTCACCACACGTTTATTCTTCGAGTACGGTGTGGCCGCCACCACCACCGGGCCGGGATTGCAGGAATGATAACGGCCTGAAATGTCATAGCAGTCCAGCACCCGCCCCGATACCGGACTGTGGTTGTAATGATACTTATCCGGGGTCAGCCGGAAGATCGCCCAGTCCCCCTGCCGAAACAGGCTCAGCCATCGGGACCGGTCGATGCCGAGCAGTTCGTCATAGTCGAAGAATTTTCCTTTGAGAAAGAGCGAGGAGTCGTCGGCGAACGACCCGAGGAGCAATCGGGCATCGGCCGGAGACACGATGGCCCGCGGATCCTCGTCCATCGGGCGTACCTGCCAGTAGCGCAACCGCCGCTGGAAGAGACGTCGCAGAGTATTCAGGCGATCGCGAGACTCGAGGCATTCCGAGAGATCGATCTCCATGGCCCGGGCGCACCTGGATACCGCCGTCTGGGTGGCGGTAAACGGCCGGTCATAGTTGAAGAACCCCAACACCTGTGTCGTACGTTGAGAGGTTAAGGCCTTCATCAACCAGCCCGCATCCTCCCAGAGGGCGCGATACGCCCAATTGAGCCACCGATCGCCGCAGAACCGCTCGGTCTTGATCAGGCTGGTCTCACGCTCGATGTATTGATGCGGCGCGATCATGAGGCCAGCGACCTTCCCTCCCGGCTCAGGGATGCCGCGCCGGTCCTGGCAATCGTGAGTAGGCAGAGGGCCAGACAGCGGCGCAGGGTGGGGACCTCCGCCGTCTCAGACAACAAGTCCTTTTCGGCTTCCGCAAGGGCATCCGCAGCTGACCGGGGACCGATCACCGCCGTCGCAATCCCGCGATACCGCCTGTCGCACCCGGATCCGCCCCCGTCGATCGCCTGCAAATCCTCCCGAACACATCCGAGTGCCTCTCGAACATACTGGGTGCGTAGTTGACGGCGATAATAGGCCTCCGACGCCTGCGCGAACTCCTCGCCGGACAACTGCATGGGATTTCCCGCACCGATAGAATCCAAAATGCCCCTGGTCAACTTGCCGGCGGTGCTGTGGCTCTCCGATTCGAGCAGTCGCTGACGCAGGCGCCCCAGATGCTCCGAAAGCTGAAATGCCTCGATCAATTCGGCCCCATCTTCTTCAAGCGTCGCCAGAAGCGCCAGGCGATAGTCATCGACGCGGACCCGCAGATACCCTGCATACCGGCGGCTGACTCTGGTCTTCTGCGTCCTGCTCAGGATGCGCGCCAGGAACCGGTTCGATCCCCCGTCGCGCACATTCACCGTCCCGACGCCGATGGCCGAGGCGAAGATGCATTGTCGTCGTTCGCTTTCGGTGAACGGATCGTCGGGGATATCGTCATGGGCCACGGCTCCGGTTGCGATATAGCGAAAGGCCAGCGCCGTCACCAGCGCCTGCAGGGCGGCCGCGTCGGCAAAGTCGTCCAGATGATTGGAAAACAGGCTGTGCTGCCGCCCCTCGAAGCCGGAGAATCCCATCACTGATTCCGCGCGCAACTTGTAGAACAGGTAGAGCGACATACGTTCGTCGAAGACCCCGAGTTGCCCTAGATCGCGTTTCAGCCGGAGATCATTCCCCTGGATCCCGTCAAGGGCCGGACTCTGATCGGTCGACAACAGGGACACGAGGTAGTCGATCAATCTGAAGTCGGGCAGGAAGTCGCCGCGCAAATGAAAGAGCGCGCTGAGGGCACGATCCACCCACAAGGGACCGACCGGTGTAATGGAGCGCCCGAACACCGAAAGACCGGCCTTCTTTTTCCACCGGCGCCACAACATGCGCAAATGGGTAAAGTCCAATTCGTGCGGCAGGAAACCTAAGGCCGTTTCCGGATGGAAATCACGAAAGTTCATGCGGTAGGGCGCCGCGCTATAGATGCCGGCAAACAGCGGCAGAAAATGCTCCACGATCTTGATCACCAAGTCGCCAACAACCTTTTCATGCGCAGCCGAGAATCCCTTCCCGCCGGATTGCAGCGCCTGCGTCAGAATGCGACTCCCTAAACTGAGGTGCGTGCCGTTGTTGGCCAGGCTGATATTCGAGGTGGACGGCAACACGACGAGGTTGCGCGTGATGATGCCCGCATCCTTCAACCGGACGACGGCGTTCAGTTGGCTGCGCGACAGCACCTCATGACAGAGCCCCATGTACTGAGACTTCTCCTCGCCTCGCTCCCACCCCGACAAGCACGGGTTCATAAACAATTCGCGGTAGAAGGCATCGGACACCAGTCCGTTGAGACGGCGCTGCCGCAACGGCGGATGGGGTGACGCATAGACCAACACCTGTTGTCCGCTCTCCTGCAAACCGAATTGCCGATTGGCATACAACGCCAGCAGATGCGTGAACAGAAACCGGACTGCCGTTTCCCGCGCAATGCCTGTTCCCATCCCCTGCGCCCGATCCATCGGAGACACGTAGAAGGAGAAGGTTTCGGGTGAGCTGTTGTCGTTCAGGAAGTGATTCAGCAGCCGTCGGCCCTCACTCGCGAGCAGCGGCGCATCCCGCTCGATTTCTTCGATCACCTGGGCCAGCGTGAGCTTCAGCAGGTAACTGATCGGAAGGCGGACCCACTCCTCGCCCTGCTCCGTCAGCAGATACCGATGGGCATCGGCCCGAAGCGGCCCCTTGGCATGGCACTTGTCGGCTGCGAGATCGCCCTCGAAGAGTTGATCGGCGGTTCGATTCAGGAGCCGCCGGGGAAACCGCACCCACGAATTTTCCCAAACGGTCGCATCCGGCGAGGCGAGGAATTCCTGCAACTGCCTGATCACGATTCTCGGACTCTCGCCGGCCGCCGTCCGTTCACGGATATTGTGCAGATAATTGGAGCGCTGAATCGTGCGCGGAAGATCGACATCTTCGGAGAGGCCGCACACCGCCGCCTGTAACTCGCTCTCGGAACCAGCCGTGATGTCATCATGGGAGAACGGCAGAACAGGGAGACCGGCAAGGAATTGCGCCGCCTCTTTTTCGAGCACATCACGGGGTTCGGCGGGGCGCAGAGGGGAATTCGAGGAGATGGTCGTCGTTCGGCTCATGCTCAACCTCCCGGTGATCACCCGGAGAAATCTACGGCTGATACGGATCGAGCCTACCGCCAGTCTGTTACGAGCGCCTCATCCCCATAGAAATGTTGTGTAACAATGCAGCGGCGGTGAGGCGGTTAGCCAGGACTATTCATGAAGGCCGTCGCGAGGCGTACGAGACCGAAGCCCGCCGGGGCCACTCGCACGCGAGGCCGACGCAGGCGTACTTGCTGTCCGTCGAGGAGGGCGAACGAGAACAGTCCCGCCGAGCGAGAGGATCGGACGACGCAGCAGGCATTCATGACTAGTCCGGGTTAGATTCAGGCAGAGAGATGAGCGAGTACCTGGCTGAAGGACGCTGCGTGAAGCGACGGGACGACAAGATCGGCCTGCACCAGACGACTCTCGGGCAAGGTTGTCGCCACCCCGACGCAACGCATCCCGGCCTTGCGGGCCGCTTCGATCCCGTGCGGCGTATCCTCGAACGCCACACATTCGTGGGCTCCTAGCGGCAACCGCCGATTCAGCGCGCCCAGCGCATGCAGATACAGGGCCGGATCAGGTTTGCCCTGACGAACATCCTGCGCCGCTGAGATATGCTCGAACATCGACGTCATCCCGGCCAGTTCCAAACACAAGGCAATTTCCTGGCGCAACGCGCCGGATGCAATGGCCGTACGGCAGGCCTCCGTCACGGCTGCGACACATTCCCTGACGCCGGACAGAACAGGTAACGTCTTGCGTAGCGCGTCCTGCATGAGACCGGTTTTGCGTTGCACGAGTCGGTCGAGAGTCTCGCCCGTTATGGCAGTCCAACCGGAGTCGGTCAAGACCGCGCGGAAGCAGGCCTGATCCGTCAACCCGACATAGCGCGCATGGTATCGGTCCGGAGCAAGCGTCACCCCCTCCATTCGAAGCACCTGTCGAAACATTTCGAAATGCAGCGGCTCGGTGTCGAACAACACCCCGTCGAAATCGAAAATGACTGCTTTGATCGTAGCCATGTGTTCCCACTCTTACCTGCTTCCGGCTGATCAACACAAGCGGCCTGCGCCTGGTTCATGCAAACTTAATCCTCTCCTGACCTCGTTGTAATCCTGTGCCGATACGATGGTCCGACTGATACCGCCACCCTGCTCCCGACAGCCGCCGCGTGGCCGGCCTCGCAGCCCGCTTGCAGTCTGCGTACATATCGCCCATCATCATAGGAATCCTCCGGGAGAATCCCCATGACACCCCTCGATGCGCCTCCGCTCTCGATCGAACAGGGGACCTGTTATGCCCTCTTCGCCTATGACATCGGACTGGCGATCAATCTCGATGAGGCGGAACGGCACGTCACCGCAATCAAAGAACGCGGGCGCATCCGCCACAAAGCGCGAGCCCCGCACTATTTCGAATACCGTCCGGCGCCGCTTCGACTGACACAGGAGACCGTCGCTCTGGCTTTCGGCGACTACCAGTCGAGCGAAGCCGTGGAGGTGATGCTGTACGACTTCGGCGCGGTCACCGTCATCTACCGCATTCCGATCAACGGTCCCTTTGAAGGCCTGCTGAGCTTAAGTGAGTCGCTGTACGAGAACGAGACGCTGCTGGCGGAATCGCGCCACCGCCTGGATCAGCTTGTGCGCGACATCTATCCGGCCATCGAGCGGCCCTCCACGTCGAAGGAGGTCGAAGACTATCTCATTTTTTCCATTGAGCGCTGCACCCCCTCGGCCATCCAAACCTTCGGCGCTCCCTACGATCCCTTGTTCGCCCACGTGCTCCGTAGCGAACGCACGCGACTTTCCGACCAGGAAATCCATGAAGCGACGTCCTGCCGGATTGCATTCAGCCGCGATGACACCGCCCTGATCGACTGGAATGCCGCCCTCGTCTTCGGACAGGACATGGATGACGTGCGGGCGGTGCTGGAGTTTGTGAACGTCGAACTGCTTGAAATGCGCGCCCTGGATGAGCAACTCGATACGGCGCTCGACCAGGGGTATGACGCGCTGACACGAAAGACCGGCCTGACATCATGGCTGCCCGGTTCGCACGAAGTCGCTTTGACGCACATCGGGCAATTGCAGGTCGACAGCGCCGTGCTCTTCGAACGCGTAGCCAACACGCTGAAGCTGCTCGGCGATCAATACCTGGCCCGCGTGTATCGATTGGCCTCTCAACGCTTTCACCTGGAAGCCTGGGACGCCAGCATCATCAGAAAACTCCAGACCCTGGAAAGCATTTACGGAAAAATGACCGACCGCGCCACGACTCGACGGATGGAAGTGCTCGAATGGATCATCATCGTGCTCATCGCGATTTCGATCGCCGTCTCCTTCCTCCCGTTCACCGGCCACTAAACACAGGGGCTTAGGCCCTAGGCTCCGTTGAAGAGATATGGTAGAACCCCTGCCGATGAACCATCAACGTCGATCCGACCCAGCGCACGACAGGATTCACGCCGGACGGCTCCGCGGCCTGGTCGGCCTCCTGGCCGTTCTCAGCCTCGCAGGCTGCCTTTCTCCTCCGACCCTGAATCGCGCCGTCCTCGCCTACGATGAGTCCATCACGGATGCCATTTCCAAACAGCTGCTCATCAACATCGCCAGGGCTCATCATCATCAGCCGGTTCACTTCACCGGCGTCTCGAACATCGCCGCCACATTCGATTTCCGCATCAGTGCCGGAGCGACGCCGGCATTAACCGGCGACGCCGGCAAAACCTTGCTGCCGCTCTTCGGCGGGAGTGTCGCGGAGAATCCGACCATCAGCATTGCACCGATCGAAGGGGAAGACTTCACGCGGCGTCTCCTGACCCCGTTTCAAGAAGGCAAATTCACGCTTCTCCTCCGGCAGGGCGGTGACATCGACCTGCTGCTTCGTCTCATGGCAAAAGAGCTTCGGCTGAAAAGCAACGGCGAGGATGTGCCCTATCGGAACAGCCCCGCCGACAAAAGCGGATACGAGATGTTTCGGAAGGTCGTCCTGCATCTCTCCGCCATTCAGGATGCCAATAAGCTCTACGCCGAATCGCTGCTCTTTGAACGCACCTGGACCATTCCGGGGGAATCCGTGACGGCAGAGGGTTTCAAAGCCCTGGAGCAGGAGTACCTCGTCACGTATAACCCACTGCAAAAAACCTACACCCTCCGCAAACCGGTCTCCGGGAGAATTCTCATCACGAACTACGACCCGGATACGCTCCCGCGCGAGGAACGCGTCAGGCTGCACGAAGAAGTGGACCAACGCCCGATGAACGATGTGGCGTTCGATATTCGCCCGGGGCACTATGGTGGCGAATGGCCGTTAAAAGGCGAGTTCCGGCTGCGAAGCTTCAACACCATGCTCAATTTTCTCGCTCAATCCATCGAGGAAGAACCCGAATACCACGTCGACAAGGATGTCCGGACACCGCCGTTCCTGGACAATCCGTCGAAGACGCTGGATCTCCTCGTCGAGGGTTCCTCGCCGTCCGGATCGGACTTGACGGTGCAGTCCCACGGCAAGTATTACGCCGTGAATGTCACGGGTCCGCTCGCCCGCTGGAACCGTGAAGCGTTCAAGTTGCTCTACCAGCTCTTCCAAATGACCGTCACTGAAGTCTCGCGCAGCGGTGTGCCCAGCATCACCATCGCAAAATAGTACCAGGCCCCTAGGCCGGGCCGTGGCTGCACTTTTGTCTTCCTGTCTCTTGCAACTCCACCGGGCTCTCCAGTAGGGTTGGGCCATCGACAGAAAGCGGGCCGCCCGGCTCTCGCCACGAGTGACGTACCCGTCCGCCCCTGATTCACACCCATGTACCGCAATGTCATCAGTCGCGCCCTGCCGTGGCAGTGGCTAGCATTCCTCATCAGTCTGTGTCTCGCTCTGCCCTCCCGGGCCGACGAAGTACACCTGCTGAATGGAGATCGACTGACCGGGACGATTCTCAAAATGGAGGAGCGCGTCCTCACCCTGCAGACCGACTACGGGGGTGAGGTGAAAATCGATTGGGGGAAAGTCGAGAGTCTGAAGTCCGACGGCACACTGAAGATTCTGGTGCCGGGCGAATCGCACGATGTACTTCGAGATTTTCTGTACGGCGCACAGGCCCTGCGGGAAACCAGAGAACTGGGGCCCGAGAGTCCCGTGCCCCTGGCCGACGTCACCGCCATCAATCTCGAGCCGCTCCGACTGACCGGGACGGTCACAGTCGGCGGCAACAGCACCTCCGGCAACAGCAGCACGAAAGCTTTCAACAGCGCCGCCCGCTTGACGATTCAAGCGTACCGCCAGCGACTGTTACTCGAAGGAAAATACAACTACGGGCAGGCCGGCGAGCTCGTGACGGCTAGAAATTCACTGGCCAGCGTGAAGCACAACTACTTCCTCAGCAAGCAAATCTTCATCGAATCCTTCGGCATGCTTGAAAAAGACACCCTGCAAAACCTCCAGCTCCGATCCACGATCGGTAGCGGTTTGGGATATCAGTTTTACGAGAGTGCCCGAACCACCCTCTCGCTCTCCCTCGGCCTTGCTCATGTGAGCGAGCACTTTACCAACAGTCCGAACACACAAACCCCATCAGGCCGATGGAGTCTGCGCTGGGAACATGCCGTATGGCCGGACCGCGTCAAAGTCTTCCACCGCCATGAAGGCTTCTACGACGTCAATGCCGGCAATGCGTTCCGCGTCAATGCGGACCAGGGAGTCCGGATCACGGTCTATAAGAATCTCTTCTTCAATGTGGAATACGACCTTCGATTGAATACGCAACCCGCGCCGGGACGGGAGAAAATCGACGAATCCCTCATTTTTGGTGTGGGCTACGAATTCAAGTGACAGCCGAGTGCCTAGCGGCGTTCCTATTTGCCCGCCGCCCGCTCACCCTGTTCGCCGTTCCCGGAGCCGGGAGTCACGGCTGCCGCTCGTCCGGCCAGCCGTCCGGTCGCCCAGGCCCATTGAAAATTGAATCCGCCGATCCGCCCGTCGCAATCGAGCACCTCCCCGACCAGATATAGGCCGGGGACCACCTTTGACTCCATCGTGCGGAAGTTGACCTCTTCGAGCGGAATTCCCCCGGCCGTCACTTCTGCAAAGTTCCACCCTCGATCGCGCACGACAGGAAACTGAAACCGGGTGAGCGCCGACAGGAGACGATCACGAGTGTTTCGTGACACCTGGGCGCAGGCCTGCTGCGGGTCGCCCTCCACATGACGACAGAGGGTCTCGGCGCATCGCTCGGGCAAGACTTCCGTCAATAACTTCAGCAGCGACCGCCGCGGATTCTTCGCCGCCTGATGCAGAAACCACTCCCGCGCCTGCTCCGTCGTGCGTCCGGGCAGGAAATTTCCATACACCTCCGCCGCCTCACCACGTTCTCTGGCAAGGCACCAGAATCGGCTCGCATCCATCACCACCGGTCCGCTGATCCCGAAATGCGTCCAGAGTAAGCTGCCGGTCCGCCGATCGACCGGCCTCCCCTGCACCACCGTCTGGATCTCGACCTCCTGTGAAAGCCCGGACAGCCCGCTATGAAAGCACCGATCGTCGAGGACCAGGGCCACCAACGCCGGGACAGTCGGCGTCACCCGATGGCCCAGACGTCGCGCGAGGCCATAACCCGAACCGTCACTCCCCGTCCGTGGCAACGACCGCCCGCCGGTGGCCAGGATGACACGCCGCGCGACGGTCTCGCCTTCTTGGTGCCGGATCACGAACTGGGCAGGCTCCGGCTTGTCCGCGCCTTGTGTGTCGTCAAGGCGGGCGATATCGGTGACTCGATGACCGGGACGAAGGACTATCCCGAGCGCCCGGCTGCGAGCAAGGAGCGCCTCCAATACGGTCCGCGCCTTGTCGGTCACCGGAAACAGTTTGCCGGTTTCTTCACACTTCAGATCGACACCGAGGGAAGCAAACCACTGGATCGTGTCCCGAACAGGGAAGGCCGCGAGCACATTGCGCACCAGGTGGCGGGTACCGAAAAAATCATCCGGCGTCACCACATCATGGGTGACATTGCACCGGCCTCCGCCTGACACCAGGATCTTGGCCCCGATGGTCTTTGCCCCGTCCAGCAAGTCGATTGTCAGGTAAGGATTTCGCTCGGCGGCAAAAATACCGGCCGCCAATCCCGCCGCTCCAGCCCCGATCACACAGAGATCAACCGTTGGAGGGATCATTCATTCGTCTCATCTTTTTGGCAAACCGCTGGCTGATACGTACGAGCATGGGCATGGCAGTCCTGCGGGTCGATCGACGGCGCGGCATATGATACAGTCCTGCGACAAGTTTCCGACCTTCATCTCACAATCCTGACCTATGGCCGGATCGACCCTGCGCATCGCACTTTTGCATCTGGCTCCGATACCCGGCGCCCTGGCGAAGAATCGTCACCTGATCGCTCACGCGATCACGAGAGCCGCCTGCCTCGGGGCCGGGTGGATCATCACGCCGGAACTCGCGGTCAGCGGCTACACCTTCGCCGACACACTCGGCACGGACTGGATCACCCCGCAGCCCGATCCTTGGATGGAGAAGGTTCGGCTGTTCGCCGCCAGGAAGCGCGTCACCATCTTCCTGTCACATCCCGAGCGGGACCCGCAATCCGGCCGACTTTACAACACCGTCTTCGCCATCGCCCCCGACGGACGCCTGGCAGGATCACATCGTAAGATCAATGCGCTGCGCGTCGGGTCCGAAGCCTGGTCGACTCCGGGCACGGAAACGACGGTGTTTCCGATGGAGCCGCTCGGGAACGTCGGGATGCTCATCTGCGCCGACGCCTACTCACCAGGCATTGCCAACAGCTTGAAGGCGAAAGGCGCGCAGGTCCTGGTCTCATCGGCGGCCTGGGCTCCTGGGCTGCATGGCCCGAACGGCGAATGGGAACGATGCACGAAAGACACCGGGCTGCCCCTCTTCGTGTGCAACCGCACCGGCGCCGACCGCACACTCGATTTCAGGAAGGCCGACAGTGTGGTGGCTCAAAACGGACAGCGGCTCCTCTCGATGTCCTCGGAACGGTCTACCATTTTCCTCATCGACTGGAACCTGAAAGCAGGAACACTCGCCTCGCCGGAATATCGACAGATCCTGCTCTAGCGACATACGCGGTGAAACGCATCGAGCGCATACCGTATCCCATCGTTCGTATCTCGTCCTGACGAGATACGAACGCGGACGGCGAGCGGGTCACAACGACTTCAAGAAGCTATCGAATAACGCAAGCCCGGCCTGCCAGTCACCGATACCGCTGTCTGCATTGATATGGCCGACTGCACCAACCTCCACAAAGTCACTGCCCCAATCAGCAGCACAACCCCGCGCATAGGCGACGGAACCGAACGGATCGTTGCTGCTCGCCACCACCAGACTGGGAAACCGAAGTTTCTCCGAAGGGACCAGCTGAAAACCTTGTGCAGCAGGCGGAAACATGGGGCCGGCAGGATCCGGGACTGCGACCAGAAACGCCGCACGAACAGGAAGCGAGGAACGTTTCGCCCAGTGGGCGACCAGCAGGCAGCCCATGCTATGCGCGATCAGCACAGGCGGAGCAGAAAGACGAGCCATGGCGGCATCAAGCCCGCGCAGCCATTCCGCACAGACCGGACGATCCCAGTCCCTCTGCTGCACGCGCTGCCACCCGGGATGCCGCGCTTCCCACAAGGTTTGCCAATGACCGGGCCCCGAATTACCGATGCCCGGAACCACCAGAGCCACCACCCCGTCGCTGGTCCTCTTATGACTTGGCACGTCCTGCGCGCTCCGCGAGCCAGGCGACGGCCCCCGCACCGGCGGTCCGGCCACTGGCAAAACAGGCCGTGAGCAGATACCCGCCCGTCGGCGCCTCCCAATCCACCATTTCTCCTGCGCAGAAGACCCCCGGCAACGCTTTGAGCATCAACCGCTTGTCGAGCGCCTCACAGGTCACACCGCCGGCCGTGCTGATCGCCTCCTCTAAGGGACGAGGCGCCGTCAGGGTGAGCGGCAAGGCTTTGATCGCGGCAGCCAGACGGGTCGGATCTGCAAAATCTTCCTTGGAAACAATCTCACGAAGCAGCCCGGCCTTCACCCCGTCGATATGGGCGCGCCGCTGCAAATGCGTGGCCATCGTCTTTTTTCCGCGCGGCTGAGAGAGATCTTTGATCAAACGCGGCAGTTCACGGTCCGGCGCCAGATCCAACCGCAGCGTGCCACGGCCGGTGGCTTCAATTTCATCGCGGAGGCAAGAGGCCACGGCATAGATCACGCCGCCTTCGACACCGGTCTCAGTGATCACGAACTCCCCCATGCGACGCATCACGACGCCGGTCGGTGATTTCGCCACCACACCCACCGTTTTCACCGGATGCCCCGCGAACTTGGTTCGGAAGTGTTCGGTCCACCCGACATCAAACCCGCAGTTCGCCGGGCGCAACGGAGCGATCGAAATGGAACGCCCCGCGAGCAGTGGCACCCAGGCACCATCAGAGCCGAGCTTGGGCCAACTGCCTCCACCCAACGCCAGGATGACCGCATCCGCCCGTACGGAACTCGCGCCTTGCGGCGTCTCGAAACGGAGGGCCTTCTGTTCATCCCAGCCCTGCCAACGATGCCGCACATGAATCGTCAATCCCGCCTGACGCAATCGCCGCAACCAGGCGCGCAACAGCGGTGCCGCCTTCATATCCGTCGGAAACACACGACCGGAGGAGCCGACATACGTCTCGACACCAAGCCCCCGCGCCCACGTACGAACCGCGTCGGCCCCGAACTCGGCCAACCAGGGCGCAACCTGCGCGCGGCGCTCGCCATATCGGCTGAGGAACAGGTCGGGCTGATCGGAGTGAGTCAGGTTCAGCCCGCCTTTTCCGGCCAACAGAAACTTGCGTCCCACCGACGCCATCGAATCGTACAGCGCGACGTGCGCCCCGCCGGCCAATGCCGCCTCAGCGGCCATGAGCCCGGCCGGCCCACCACCGATAATCGCGATCTTCACCTGTTACCTCTTCCTCGTCACAGTCAGAAACCACACCGGCCTCATACGCCCGAAGTCGGTCCGAAGGGGAGCCTTCAATATCGGGTTGGAATCTACCACGTACGACCGGCCGTTCTCTCGCACGAACACCACCCAATGCCAGAACGGTCGTCCCTGCTCCAGATGCCACTTGATGGCCAGCAACGCGCAATCCGGCAAATCGGTCCAGGAGCGAAACGGTTTGGTCGCCCGCGAGGGACGCAGACCGAATTGTGTCAGCAGCCGCCGCACCGATGCCGTTTCGGACCACAGCTTCGGATCTTGAGCAGAGATGCCCAACGACGCGGCAACGGCCTTCGCGCGAGCATAGGACACACCTGCCAACGCGGCCGCTGCCGCGATGCCACAGCCGGTTCGCTCTTCTTGAACAACGAGCCGGATCACAGAGGCAGTTTCATTTTCCGCCCGCCGGAAATGCTGAATCCCTGTCGTTCATAAAACGCCAGAGTCCGGTCGAACTGCGGAAGCGGAGGTGTCGTCACCTCCAGCCTGGTCCATCCTCGCGCGCGGGACACCCTTGCCGCCTCCGCCACGAGTGCTGTGCCCACGTTGCAGGACCTGAATGCCGGACGCACATACAGTTCCGGAATGGTGCCGAACGTGCCTTCCGCATAGAGAGAGCGACTTTCCGACAGGGTCAGAAAACCGGCAACCTTCTCGTCGTCATACGCCAACAACACCGTATAGGTCCCGTCAGCCAACCAGACCCGCGCCCGCCCTTCGGTCTCGACCCTGGAGAATTCGAACGCCTTCACGCCGATGGCTGTCATAATCTCCTGCAACAGCTCACCGACCAAATCGGCCACGAGCGGCGCATCGGAAGGTTGGGCGTGAGTGAGACGAATCGACATGGCGCGAACCTACCCGCAGCAGGCTCGCGCGTCAAGCACCGACACGTCACTCGGAACGAGAAGATTCGCTGCAGCCATCTTGATCTCGCTTGGGCGCCATCAATTGACAGACCAGAGTCTCGACCCTATAGTTGGCCTCATGCTGCGCATGAGAAGAATGGCCCGACACACCCGTGTGATCGCCTGGCTGACGCTGGTCGTCTCGCTCGCGATTACCGGAGATCTCATCATGGACCTTGCGTTCGAGGGGCCGGATCTCAGCACATCCGCCGAAGGAACTCCCCCTCCGGAAGAGCCCGACAATCCCGCCGAACATATCCTGATGGCGTCACAGAAAACCGATGGCCCGGTTGGTATCGTCTGGCCGGCCTGGGCATGGGTCGCCTTCGCGGCTCTCCTCATGTCCGCCTGCCTGCCGACCATTTCAAGCACACGAGCGGCCCCCACTCATGAGCGGCCGCCGCGCAGCAGCCCTATTCCGCTCCTCCTTCCCCTTCGAATCTAAACCACATCCAGCCTCTCCACTGACGGTTCCGTTGTTCATCACGGTGGGACCTGCTTTTATCATGGGAGCCTGCGATGCACTCTACTCATTGCGAGCGACGCGCGCGCGTATTGTTCCTTCCGATCATCCTCTCCTGTGCGATGGTCATCATTTTCCATGCTGCACCTGCACATTCCGCTCATGCAGAGGACGGAACCATTGCGATTCACAAGGTAGAAATCAGCGGCCTGCTGCATACCACAGAAGACACGATCCGGCGATTGCTTCCGCGGCCGATCCCCTCAGAATTCACTCGCACAGAGGTCGAGGAGTTTGAGAGACGCATCCGAAACCTCAGCCTTTTCGATCGGGTCCAGGTGGCGGCACATGATGGAAACCTGGCCGTGGATGTGCAGGAGAAGTTTTCCCTCTCTCCCATCTTGAGTTTTACGAGCGGCACCAGCGTCAAAGATCTGAATGCCACCGCCGGTTTCGTGGAATATAACCTGGGTGGTACCGGCACACAGATCGGGGGTCAGTTCAATTACAGCCAGCGAGGACCGAACGTGGATGTGTGGATCTCGGAACACGCATACCGACCGGACCACTGGGCGAAAGAAGTGAAGGGCTCCTACAGTAGTAACGGCATCCGCTTTGCCGATTCGAGCGCCACCTGGACGCGCAACCGCATCGGCGGCGAATTCGAACTCAAAGGACCCTTTGCCTATGGATCTCCCTTGCGCTATGAGGTGGTCGCCAAAATCTACCGTGAACTCGTCCAGGACCAAACAGGGACAGGGGGGCGGCCACCGGATGGCTACTATGTGGGTCTCATTCCCGAACTGACCTGGGACCGATACCATTGGCACGATCTGGTGCCATCCGGGTATCGCATCGCGCTGGAGCTCCGACCGGGGTACTTCCTCGGCGCGAACCAGCCGCGTCACGAGGCGCGCCTTCGATACCTCCAGGGAATCCCCCTGACTCCCATGACGGTCCTGATGATCAATACGGTCGCCGAGGCGGTGAACAACAGCCGCAATCCAAATCACAGTGTGTTGATGGGGAGTATCGCAGGAGTCAGAGGGCTCTCCGACAATCTCTATCGCAATCGGGCGCAGACCTATATGAACCTGGAGTTGCGGCATGCGATTCAAGTCGCACCACGCTGGGCACTGCAAGGAGTGCTCTTTTCAGATTTCGGCGCCTTTCAACCTTTTACCGAAGAGGGCAGTCAGAGGGATTGGATCGGCACGGTCAATGTCGGGGCAGGCATCAGGGTGGTGCCCACGTTTCTCGCCAACACATTGCTGCGTGTGGATTTCGCACAACTGCTAGCCCCAAGCCCCAATTCGCTTCTTCAAATCGGCATCACACAATACTTCTAACAATTCTACAGGGCACGAACCTACCCGCAGCAGATTCGCGCGTCAAGCAAGGTGGCTTCCGCTGTCGGTACGGTGGACTCACCGACAGCGGAGGTCACCGAAAGAGCATCGGATGAAGGACAGCAGAACAAGGCGGGACAAGCACATACGGCGCTCCTGCGGAACGATCGCCGGAGCAAGCGTCAGAACAGATATCGAATACCGACTAAGCCAAGGACAGACGTGGCATCGAACCGACCGGTCGCGCCCGATTGGGTCCACTCTCCCTTATTGAGCCGCCAAGCCACTTCCGTATTGAGACTCCAGTGAGGCGTCAACGGGATATCGAGTCCACCTGCGATTCGCGCCGCAAACGTATTGCCGTAATCCAGCGGAAGCACCCGCGTGGCCGTCGAGAACATGTTGAAATTCATGCCAAGGCCGACTGAGAGGTATGGAATCGCGGTGGTGGTTTGAAACGGACGCATTTCAATCGTCGGCATGACCGCGACGGTCAACAGATCACCGAAGGTGCCCGCCCCGTTCTTCACATCCACTGCTTGCTGCTGACCATCGACGGTCAGACCAAAACGAAAATAGGGAGAAAATTGATAGAGGAATTGGAGGCTGCCCGCGCCCCCCAACGAGGCAACCGCATTGGAGACATGGTCCTGCGTCGCCTGAGCCACACCGCCTCGAATCGAAATCACCCAATGCGGCTCTTCCGTTTTCACGTCAGGATCCGCGCCGCCTTCCTCAGCCTGGGCGGGTCCCCACCCCATGCCACACAACAGTCCCACCAGGACCACACCAATTGCGACCTTCGAACGCCTTGCGCCAGCCATTCTCCCACTCCTTGCTCGCCCTGCCCGGCTCATCAACCGGACACGAGCACATGTATTCGGTGCCCCCTGCCTATTGCCGAGGGCGCACTATCCATTAGTCGCCGGAAGGGAGGAAAGTCCTCTGAAGTGTTACCGCGAAGGAGGGAACAACCGTGGCAGTCGCGCAACAACCGGTCTATGAACGAGAGAACAGGATAGCGAAGTCGGCGAGGCGAGAGGAGTTGCAGCCGGTTGTCACGCCCTTACGCCCGCGACGTTCCTGATCACGAGAAAGTCAGCCGAACAGACCTTGCTTACGCGTGGGTTCTGCCGAGACGTCGCTCGCCGACGCCCAGGTGGAGCGCAGTGACATCGAGTTCCTGTTCTAAACGATGAAGGACTTCGTCGCTGATCGTGCCGTTATCCCGAAGCCCGATCAAGGCGACCCGCTCGGCCGTGAGCACTTCATGCTGCAGACGCTGGACCGATTCAGTGGTCGAGACGGACATCTGTCCCTCCGCCAGACTAGCCCGGGTGAGGCGCTCCAGCCGTTGGAGGTACCGCAGCCGCACCCGCTCGACCTGCTCCAGCGACACCCAGTTTTCTGTGACGACTTGATCCAGCCGATTCAAGGCCGCCGTCGCCGCATGTTCCCGCGCCGATGTTTCTTCCTGCTCCAGCCCATCGTCTTCTTTGAGATGCATCAGCCTGATGATCGGCGGCAAGGAGAGGCCCTGCAGGACCAGGGTCGCAAGAATCACGGTGAAGCTGATCAGAATAATTTCAGAGCGAAATGGAAACGGCACACCGGTGCCGGTTGTCACCGGCAGCGCCAATGCGGCAGCCAGAGTCACGATCCCGCGCATGCCGGTCCAGGAAATGAGAAACAGGGCGGACCATGGTGGCATCGGATCACGTGCACGCAATGTCGCGCTCACCCATCTGGGAATGAGAGCGGCCAACGGCACCCAGAGAAGCCGCACTACGATAGCGGTCGCGCTCACCCAGGCTCCGGCGATGAGCACCGGTGCGAACTGGCCCGGCGGCACCGAATCGCGTAACGCGCCCAGTTGCAGTCCGATGAGGATAAAAATGACTCCATTCAAGATAAAGATCAGCAGATCCCACACCGCGCGAGCCTGCAATCTGGTGGCCGGAGATACCGCGCCGCTGAACGACTGACGAAGGTACAGTCCACCAGCCACACAAGCCAGCACGGCAGAGGCATGCACCGACTCCCCGCACACCCAGGCGATGTACGGCGCCAGCAACGTCACGCCGATCTGCGTAAACCCGTCGTCCGTCGCGCAGAGCGCCCACCGCGTGAGCCAGGCCACACCAATGCCGATGACCACTCCCGCCAGCGCGGCGAATACAAACTCGAACAGCGTATGGCCGAGTGCAAACGACCCGCTCATTGCGGCGCCCACAGCCGCCCGATACAACACCAGCGCCGTGGCGTCGTTGACCAGACTTTCACCCTCCAGGATCGTGACGATCCGGCGCGGGATTCTCAGCCGTTTCCCGATGGCCGTCGCAGACACGGCGTCGGGCGGCGAGACGATCGCACCCAGCGCGATGGCCTCCGCCCACCCGATACCGGGCAAGAGCGCATGGGCCACGAACGCCACCCCGGCGGAGGTCGCCAGGACCAACCCGACCGCCAGCAGCGAAATCGGCCGGAGGTTCTGCCGAAACTCGCGCAGAGACGTGAAATAGGCGGCCGCCCATAAGATCGGCGGCAGGAAGACCAGGAACACGAGGTCAGGATGGAGTATCACTGCGGGTGAACCGGGCACCAGACCCAGCGCCAGACCACCCAACACGAGAAAGATCGGATACGGGATACGGATCTTCTGCGCGACGGTCGTCAGCGCGAGTACCACCGCAAGCAACATGATGATCACTTCGAGTTGATGCAGGCTTTTCATCGATGCACAAAACCGTTTCCGGGACGATCGCGCGGGTCGGGCCGAGCGTCGCTGCGACAGGCAACCGGTTACATCCCGATGATTTCCAGTCGCTGGAGATCGTCGGGGGCGATCGTGAATTGGTCGGAGCGCAGGTCTTCCTGCATATGTTTCGGGTTGGTCGTGCCGGTCAGCGGCAACATGCCGATCTGCATGGCGAATCGGAACACCAGTTGCGCCAGCCCCATGCCGTACCTGGCGGCCATGGCCCGCACCTCGGGATCGGCGAACAGCTCCCGGTTGGCCGTCAACAACGAGAAGCCTTGGTAGATGATGCCGTGAGTCCGGCAGATGGCCCGCACGTCCTGATCCCAGCCCAGCGCCGCATAACAGCGATTCTGCACCACCATGGGCCGATGTGCCGCCCGCGCACAAAGCAGGGTGAGTTGATCCGCCGTCACGTTGCTGATGCCGATCATTTTCGTCTTACCCGCAATGTAGAGCGCTTCGATGGCCGCCCAGACCTCCCAATCTGCATCGCTCAAACCACGCCGCCCATAGGGGCCATGCAAGACATAGGAATCGAGATAGTCGGTGTGGAGATGGGCGAGGGAACTGGCAAGAGATTGTGTTACCTGCGTCGTGAGATCGGCCTGCGCATCGTAGGGCGTGCGATGGTCCTGACCGTTCACCGGCGTGAACTTGGTTTGCAGAAAGAGCCGGTCCCGCGGTGTGCCCTGCTTCGCCAGCGCCACCAGCGCTTCTCCGACCAATGCTTCCTCGTAATGGATCAACTGATTGGCCGTATCGATTGCCGTGAACCCTGCGGCCACGGCCTGTTGCACCAACGGCGCTGTCGCCTCTTTTTTCCATGCGGTCCCGTACATGAACGACGGAAGTGGAACCTGATTATAGGCAGTCAACATGGCGTGAACCCCTCCATGCCGTACCATACACAGATCTTGGCGACGGTCTCAACGTTTCCACTGATCAAAGATCGTGCTTAGACCGTCGAGATCATACTAGAAGCCCTGAGCCTGTTGGTCGCGGGTGAAGACGGTTGCGTGATGGGCGATCCGCCAGGACTGTAGGAGAGGACGACGGGCATAACACACACGGCGATAGACAGGCTGACAAAGAGGTGGCATATGAGAAGGAGACCGGAGTCATTATTGGCATGATCGCACCGTATCGGCACAAGATCGCCCATGTCGCGCCGCCCACGACTCGCAGTCGAAGACCTTGCCTATGACGTCCTGAATCATCGCATGGGCCGATAGTCGTTGTTCGGCACACCCTCCGACTATGCCGCGCTCGAAACGATTTTGGCCGAGGTTCAGGCTCAGACTCGCATTCGCATCGCCGCATACTGCCTGATGCCCAAGCACTGGCACCTCCTGATCTGACATCGTCAGAATGGAGAACTGTCTGAGACGCTGCGGTGGATCACCGTAACGCCTACGCAACGCTGGCATGCCCACCACCACAGGACGGAAACCAGACCGATCTATCAAGGTCGCTTCAAATCGTTTCCGGTTCAAACCTATGCACACCTTCTGACGATCGTGCGCCATGTGGAACGCAATGCAACGCGCGATGTTGGTCTTGCGGGAAGAAAACTGGCAATGGGTGAGCCTCTGGCGAAGCATCAGGAGGACCAGAAATTGACGCCCAGGGCAGCGACTGGCCCGTCGATTGGCCACGAGATTGTCTGACGCGCGTGAATCACCCTAACCCTGCACCGGAATTGGAGTCGCTCCGAGTGAGTGTGCACCGAGGTCGCCTGTTCGGCGACGAACCCTGGATTCGGAGAATGGCGAAACGATTCGGGATGGAATCGACACTCCGCCCACGAAGGAGGCCGAAAGGATCATAAAACAAAAACTCCCTTGTGCTCTTCGACCCCTATTCTCGACTTGAAAGTCATTATTTGCCCTGAGCAACCCTATACTAGGAGCTGATTGAGATGACAAAAGGTGAGGGTTATACTTCAGCCGCGTGAGTATAGTAGTTCACTAAAGCACGTGGCATTATGCCGACGGAAATGGAATCGCTATGAAATCTAAGCTGCTGTGGTCCGTAGGACTGGTCCTTATTTGCGCATGCGGATTAACCGGTTGCAGCATTGATGCGCAAGGTAACCGAGTGGTCGGAACGCCGGGCTTCGCGGCTGCTGGCTTGTATGACAAAGCGACTCCGGGGGTAAGGATAAGAAGCCGCGCCCAACTCATCGAGGAATATTTGGCTAACCGCGAATTAACCCCTATCGAAGGCGTGTGGATAGGAAGTTCGAACAATTATGAAGTGGCGATCATCCGTAACACGATGGAACAATATAAAGAATATGACTATTTAGGCGTCATCGCAGACTCGCGGGTTGACACATGGAGTAGAGGGGATATTAAGCTCCTTTTAAAAGAAACTGCTTCTCCAGAAGCTTATAGCGGGTCCTATTTCGATTACGAACATAATGAGATCGGGACCATGTTTCTTCTGCCATCCCCTACCCTCTTGGAGTTCACTCTCTCTGATCGATTTGGCAGGCAACAACGGACAACGTTCGTTAGAAATTATCCCAAAACCGCTAACACGGGTTCTCTGAGACAACAAGAGGACAGTACGGGAACGGGATTTTTTGTAGCGTCAGACTTGATCGCAACCAATTGGCACGTTGTTAAGGAGGCGAGAAGAATTTCGGTGATAGGTGGATCAACGGAACTGAAAGCGGATCTCCTTTTGAAAGACGCGCAAAATGATCTGGCTTTGCTTCGAATTGATCCTTCAAAACTTCATGGCGTGGCCTCTACTGTTGAGGATGCGCCCTGTTTCTCGATCGGCAATTCAGACGAAGTCAAATCCGGTGATGCGGTATTCGCAATTGGCTATCCACTCTCTGGGCTCTTAGCTACTTCTCCCAGCATTGGCCAAGGGCTCGTGAGCAACGTGCTGGGCATCGATAATGATCCCCGAGTCTTTCAAATCAGCATCCCGATTCAGGCAGGAAATAGTGGAAGCCCACTATTAAACCAATCGGGACGCGTCATCGGCGTTGTGACCTCGACCTTGAACAACAAGAAAATGCTAAGAACGACGGGAGTTTTTCCGCAAAACGTTAACTTCGCGGTCAAAAGCTCTTATTTGAAAAGTATGATCTCCATGACATCCTCTAGCCCTTGCACAGAGTCCAACCAAGTGAAACAACCCGCTACGGCCAGAGATATGCAGGATGCCTATGCGAGTAACGTTGTGCTCATTAAGGTGTCTAGGTAGGAGGCCGCTGGCGACCGTTCTCAACAACCTGCTAGAGTGCGCAGTCACCACGTGAGGAGCGGAGCAGACATGGATGCAGAGCCAGTCAATCAGGTCGTGGAACTTCGACTCACCTATCGATACATCAAAGACCATCCCTGGACCGTGCAGGCCATCAACGGATTTCTCTCTGCCTATTTCATGGAGAAACCTGGATTTTCCGTGCAGCGACACTTCGACGACCTCGAATCGGGCATGCACGTGTGGCTCTGCGAGGTGCCGGCCAACATGAAAATCACCGTGCTCTTGCGACGGCTACAGGCGGACATTCCCCCTTGCCGCCACATTCAGCCGACCACAGCACCCTCGGCCAGAGCGCAATACGTCATCGACAGTCCTGAGTAAACGACTCTTGCGCCGCACAGAGCCCCATGACTACACTCGGTCATTCATGAACAAGGGAGGTTCGGCATGCGGGTGATTGTGATCGGAGGCACGGGTACCATCGGATCCGCCGTCGTGAAGCTGCTCTCGACGAGGCACGATGTGGTGACGGTGGGGCACAAGAAGGGAACATACCAGGTTGACCTGGCCTCGCCGGACTCCATCACCAGCCTCTTCAAGACCATCGGCACCTGCGACGCAGTCGTGAGCACCGCCGGGATCGCCAAGTTCGCGAGTCTGGACGACCTGACCTACGACGACTATTTCATCGGACTGAAAAACAAATTGATGGGCCAGGCAAATCTCGTGCGGATCGGCAGACCGTTCGTGACCAACCATGGATCGTTCACGCTCACCAGCGGCGTGCTCAGCCAGGAACCCATGAAAGGCAGCTGCGCGATCAGCATGGCCAATGCCGGATTGGAAGGGTTCGTCCGTGCCGCCGCCATCGACCTGCCGCGAAGCCTGCGTGTGAATGTCGTCAGCCCGCCCTGGGTGACGGAAACACTCATCGCCAGAGGCATGGACCCGTCGATCGGCCTGCCGGCTGAGACGGTCGCGCAAGGTTATCTCGCCAGTGTGGAAGGCACGATGACGGGTCAGGTGATCGATCCGAGGAAACAGGCGGGCAGGTAAACACGACTGCGTTTGTTATCGATCCGTGAGCTCGAACGTGCCCAGCGGATACGGCCTGCCATTGATCAACACCTCAACCGCGTGTCGCCCGGGATAGTGCGTTCTTGTCGTCAATTGATCGAGAGCCAATGTTTTGCGCACCGGAGCCGTTTCTCGCGGAGCCAGTTCGACCTGTTTCAACTTAAACACCTTCGGCCGTTGCACACCACTGGCCTTGACGTAGTGCACCCGCAAATCCACCAACAGCCGTTGAACCACCGAAGCCCGGCTGGCAATCTCGCAGGCGATGGCCACAGACGAGCCGATTGCGGGCCGCTGCGGGGAAATCTGTACCTTCTCCACTGAGATACGTGCGGCCTCCCCGAATCCCAACAGTCCAAGCGCGGCTGATTCACCCCGCTTGACCGCCGACCTCAACGCATGCCGGATGATCCACCGGCGCTCCTCCGTCGCGTTCTCCATCCATCGCGTAGCCGTCTCCACCAGCAGGGCGGGATGGTCCTTGCCGATGTCGTTCAGGTTATTCGCCACACTTCGACGCACATAGAGCGACGGGTCATCTTTCAGTCGCTCCAGCAACGCGAGCACGGGGCGCGGATCGGCCTGAAAGGCGCGTAACCGGGAAGCCCAGGGCAGCCGGGGGCGCGTGCCTTCCGACACCAGACGACGCACATCTTCGCTGGAGTCAGCCGACCATTCCTTGAGACGGGCCAAGGTCGCCGCTTGATGCCGCTCGAGATACCGGCGAATGCTGAACTCAGCCGTAAATCGCTGCGTCAGGACATATTGCGCCCGCATGGAGATTTCGAAATGTTCAAGTCCATATTCGGCCACGAAGAACACGTGCGGAAGAAACAAAAAGCCGCTCATCCCCTGGGCCACGGTTCGCTCCGGTTTCCGGTCCAGCGACGCCAGAAGAATCTCGATGGCCTTCTCATAGTCCTCCGGCAAGGACCGGCGAAGCTGATGGGCGATTTTCCAGCCTCGAGGCATCAGCTCCAACGCGTCATACCCGTCCAACGAAGACCTGACGAACCCCTGCTCGTCGAATCGCGGGAAGACGGCGGCAATCATCCTCGCGACGGTCCGTGGAACATCGGCCCCGAAACTATTCTTGAGCGGCTCAGCCATGAGACCTCACCCGCCGGCAAACACCGGCCGAAATCCCGCTTTCGTCAGAATGCGCGCCACGTCATCGCGCTTATCGCCTTGAATTTCGATCCGCCCTTCTTTCACCGTACCCCCGACGCCGCAGGCCTTCTGCATCTCCTTCGCCAGTCGCTCTTTTTCATCCTGACCGATACCGGTGAATCCCGTCACGACCGTCACCGTCTTGCCGCCGCGGTGCGCAGTTTGCCGGATGATATCCACCCGCCCACGGTTCTTCGCCGGCCCTGGCGAGACTGTGGCGGGGCCTTCGGCCTTGCCTCGCGATGGAGTCGGCGGCAGTTCAAGATTCTTCAAGGCCGCAAACGGACTATTCCACTGAACCGGCCCACCGTCGGTGGGAATACGTTTCTTCTCCGTCATGCCGTCATGCTCCACAACTCGTCGTTCGCGAGATACGCTTCACGTTTTACGTTTCACCTTTCACGCGTCACGATTCCTTCAGGGTCGTCATCTCAATCTGCACGGCATTTGTCCCGTCGCCGATCAATAGCTGCCCGTCTTGAATGGTGCAATGCAAGTCCATGTTGCGTTGCGCCAGCCCGGCCAGAGCCCGGCTTCCCTCCGGCGAGAGATTCATCACGGTCAGATTCTTCAACCGCTCACACGCAGCCACATTCTCTTTCCACCACTGGTCGGCGGCGCGACCGCCATAGCTGTAGACGCAGACCTGTTGGGCGCGGCCGCAGGCCTGGCGAAGCGCCTTCTCATCCGGCAGGCCCACTTCGATCCACAACTCAATGAGCCCGGTCAAATCCTTCTGCCAGAGCGCCGGCTCATCTTCAGCGCTCAGCCCCCGGCCAAACAGCAGCGCCTCATGCGCATGAAATGCAAAGGCCAACAACCGCACCATCATCCGCTCGTCGGTTTCTGACGGATGGCGCGCAAGGGTGACCGTATGGTCCTGGTAATAGTGGCGGTCCACATCGGCGATGTGGAGGACGGCCTTGAAAATCGTCGCATTCGGAGCCATGTGGGTGCTTGTTCCCCGTAAAGAACAGGTTCAGATTGCCGAGTGAGCGATCGGCAGGTTATTTCCTGACAATCTTGGCTTCAGCAAACGTGTTCTCGATCATAAATCGGAGGTCACTGGAAACGGTCGCCGGGTCGATGCTCGGACCGATGTCGATCCAGTAATGCAGGGCGAACACCAGCGCATGCTCACTGAAATCTTCAAACAGGACATAGGGTTCGGGTTCCTTGAGAATTTGTCCGTGCTGGCCGGCCAGGTCTCGAAGCATCTCTTTCACGCGTCGCGCATCAGATCCGGTCGCCACCGCGATCCGGATCGAATAACGTTTGCGGAAACTGGAATAGGTCCAGTTGGTCAGGTTCCGCTCCAGCAAATTGCTGTTCGGAATGAGGGTTTCCACACCATTGACGTCTCGGATCGTCGACGAGCGCAACCCGATGGTGGTGACCATGCCCCTGATCCCATCGACTTCGATCACGTCGCCGACACGCAGCGGACGCTCCATCAGAAGCAGCAGTCCGCTGATGACGTTCTTCAGGAGATTTTGAGTGCCGAATCCGACGCCGATCGCCAGCGCGCCTCCCAGAAAGGCAAAGGCGGTGATCGGAATCTTGACGAACGTCAGCGTAATGCTCACGAGCACCAGAAAAAGAAAGGCCAAGGCCCACTGGCGAATGATGTTGGCGACATTCGGATCGACCTGCAGTCGCCTGATCGCCTGCTTTTCTGCAAACCGTGCCAAGATCACCGCGCCCCAATACCCGATGACCAGGAGGGCGATCGCCGTCAGCACTTTTCCGACGGTGACACTGCGGCGTCCGGTCACGCTCTTCCCGTCCACCTCGATCGTATCCTCGGCGGTGAACAACTCGACATTCCACAGGTTCCCGACCACGGCCAGAGACGATGTTCCCCAATCTTCCAGGCGCGTGACGATGGAACGGGCCTGCTCACGCTGAACGAACTCGGTCTGCCGATGTTCGATCAATCCCAACAGCGAATCCGTTCGTTGAAGCATGCGCCGATAGAGATCTTCCCGCTGACGATAGGCACGGAGCATGTCATTGAGATATTGACCGGTGGCAGACGAGGACGTCTCTTCGAGCCGGTTTTCCACGTCGCTGATCTGGCTTCCCACCATGCCGAGCTGCTGTAACCCGTATTCCTTCCACCCCTGAATCCGCTTGGCGGCAGCGCTCAGCTTCTGCGACGCATCACGCTCTTCGACAACGGACAGAGTCCCCTGGGCGGTGGCGTAGCGAATATCCCAGATCTGCCGTTCACGCTCCAGGCCATTCACCATTTGGCGAAGGAAATCGACGCGCAAATTGGCATTGTCGAATTGAAGACGGGCCAGCTCGACGGCTTCGGTGAAGTGCGAGACCCCCTCTTCTTTGAGACCACGGGAAGAGGTCTTGGAGGAAGGAGGGGCCTTGCGATCTGCGGCGGCCAGCTTGGCTTCACTGGCCGAGACTGCCTGCCGTTGCGCAGCCTGTTCCAGCAGCGCCCGGTCCAACTCCGACATCAGCGCCCGATGGTCGGCGTCGAGCCGTTTCTTGATTTTGTCGTAATCCTGCTTGGTGAATTCAACGTCCTGCGCCGCGACGGCACGTTGTCGCTTGAGCAGCGTGATACGCTGCTGCGCTTCCGTCAGCTCTTCCTGGATCTGTGCCTTTTCGGCCTCTAACATCCCCGTCCGCGCCGACTCCACGCGCTCGCGTAACTGAGCCAAGTCACGATCCCAGGTAAGAGCCTCTCGCTTCACCGGGTCCTGAACGCCTTCGAGACGTTCGGAAGCTTGGCGAGCCTGCTCTTGGGAGGCCTTCAAATTGCGCCGCGTGCTGTCGGCGATACTCTCAGTCATAGTCAGCCTGGTTTGAATGCCCTGCGCCGTGAGCGCCATCGACCGTGCCGCATCACGCAATTCATCGACCATCAGCACCGAATAGGGCGGCGGTGTGGAAAACCCGTCCCATTCCTTATTCTGGCGTTCGATCTCTCGCACGCGCAGGCGCATTTGATCGAACTTCCTCAAGGCATCGAGATGCTGCTCATACGTCTGCACCAACTGCTGCAGCAAGGAGCGGCGCTCCAACAATCGAGCATCCGTGGTCCCGGGGGGCGCCCCTTTCCGCAGAGTCGGCGGTGAATTGATTTCGCCGAGCTCTTGTTCCGCAGCCTCTCGTTTGCTTTGCAACTCGTTCACGAGCGAGGCTGATGTCGATTGACTGGAAGGACCCTGGGAAGCCGGTCCGTTGGAACCGGCTGAAGTGTCCTTGTCCGATGAAGCAGCTGTGGCCTGCGAAAGCCAAGCCGGAGCCGGGGAGCAATTCAGAAGGCAGGCAAAGACCACAGCGAACATGATGCGCACGAGCCGACACCTCTTATGATGAGACATAGGTCAGATCTAGTTGTATAGAGCTGATCCCGATTGTACAAGCGGTGTCGAATCGAACCAAGGAGAGATCTCCCGGGTCGGCAGGCTTTGGAAGGGAAGGCTGCTGCCATTGCGCTGCTCTCCCTGAGGCGGAGGAATCAGGCTCACGGGAGGAGTCAGACGTCAAGCGAGGAAAGATCGATGGGCCGCCGGCGCGAACGCCATCATGGCAATTCGGCGATATACATGCCTTCCACCCGCTCGCGCGCCCAGGGCGTCTTGCGCAGAAACGTGAGACTGGATTTGACGCTTGGATTGTTGAGGAAACAACGCACCGGCAGACGACGGCCCAGCTCGGCCCACCCGTGGCGTTCGACCAGGGTCGTCACGATGGTCTCCAACGTGATGCCGTGCAAGGGATCGCGAGGATGGGAATTCGTCATGATGTGACGCTGTATAGCATGAAAAATGAAAGAAGGGCGAATAGGCTACCCTGCAGTTTCGTAACAACCATCAGACCACGAGCGATATCCGAACAGAGTGGGTCATTCGTCGCGAACACGTTGTCCTGCCGGGCACTCCCAACGTCAGCTTCAAATGCGCCCTGCTATGCCCCATCCAACCTGTCTAAGGATGCCGCCCAAGCTCTACAATGGAGCTTGTTATTGCACATAGCCACGGCAATAGGCTCATGATCTTGTCAGATTTTTCCAGGTTGCATTTGGCGCAGAGGATTCGAACGTTCTGTGCAGAAAGACTGCTTCCACCCTTGGAATAGGGGATGTCGTGATCGTAATGGAGATTCTTCTGGAAACCACATTGGACACACTTGCCCTGATCTCGTTTCCAGACTTCGACTTTCACATGGGTCGGAATCAGCCGTTTGTGTGGAAATTCAATGATTCGGCCAAAGGCTTTCTTTTCGACAGGCTTGAGGAAGAACTGAAACATTTTCCTCTTTTCCTCCCGCAGCGTAAAGTGCGCGTCGAACAGCTCAAAGAATCCCTTGTAGCACCATACACCGACGGCAATTTTTTCGTAGACTTTCACCAGCTCTGCTTTTTCTCTTAGCCCGCGCTGAAAATCCATGGCTGCATTAAAAAATCGGCCATTCTCTGTCCAAGTCCCTTTCGGCGTTGTGATCGGTTGATCAACCTCCTTGGGATTCGGACAATCCTTTGTGCGTGGCTGATCATGGCCTTCATACACCAGTATTCCAGTGGCTTCATCAACGATATCTCGATACGGTGCATTCGCTCGTTGAGACATGAGTAGGATGGAATAGTCCTTTCCCGCTCCAAAATTCATTCCCTTCTGGAGCATCAATTTCTCAGCGCCGACCAGTTCTCCGTAACCGATGATGTCATCGACATTCATATGGTCCCCATAGAAATACCATCAGGCTGCAGACTTTACTTCCTGAACACTATACGGCAACGGGATTATATGCCAAGCGAAGCACCAGCCTCCATGTGGCTCGACTTTCTCTAGGCGTTTGCGTCGCAGCACAAAGGTCGCGAAACAAAACTTCCGCTATCCTGATATAGTGACCAACCAGGAGCACGGCATTGGCCTGCACAGGCCGAGCAGGTAGCCACTTTCCTACGCCCCCATGCAGCGAATCGTGTCCGCTTACCAAGGAGGGTTGTCATGCAGAAATCATTGATCGTCGCCATCGCAGTCGCCGCCGGTCTCGGTGCCGGTTCACTCTCGCCGTTTCTGCCATCAGCCCATGCCGAGGGCCTCGTAGCCGAAGGCAAAGAGGCGATGAAGGGCACGGGCAAGTCGCTGACGGAAGCCACCGGCAAACTCAAAACCGATGCGGGCCAAACGAAGGAAGACGCTAAGAAGCTGGACATCGACAAGACCAAGCAGGGCGTCGGTCAGGTCAAAGAAGACGTCAAAGGCGTCAAGGAAAGCGCCAAAGGCACGCTGACCAACCCACTGGGCAAATAGTCGGCACCGCCGATCCCCACTAGCACCTTCGTCAGGTAACGGGGGGGAGGCAGGAAGCAGTCACTGCGCGCATGGGACGAGCACATTCCGATCGTGCGCGCCATCCGAAATCTCTCTTTATCCCCTCACCCAGGGCGGGCAGCCTGGGTGGTCCCCAAACTGCGCGCGTCCAACGAGGGGAGTCTGCGACCGCGCGTTGCGCGAGGTGCGCGATGCGAGGAATAACGAGCATCACGATTGCGCACGCCGGCGAGACGGTGAGCCGGCAGTGTCTTCCAGGAGCACCTGGCTGCCCTCCCATCTTCTCCCTCCTTGCCGCCACCCCACTCCGACTGATAAAAGAAAGAGTTCACATCCAGCGACGCCAGGCGATGCCCTGATCCCCTGTCCCGTTGGCTTTTCCTAACCACAAAGAGAACCCCTATGTCCCTGCCGGTTGAGAAATCCGCGGCCGATGAACTGCGGCGAGAAGTGCTGCGACGGCGCACGTTTGCGATCATTTCCCATCCGGACGCCGGAAAAACCACGTTGACGGAAAAACTGTTGTTGTACGCAGGAGCCGTCCACCTGGCCGGCGCGGTGCAGGCGCGTTCTACTCAACGGCAGGCCAAGTCCGACTGGATGGAATTGGAGCAGGCGCGCGGTATTTCGATCACATCCACCATGTTGCAGTTCGACTATCTGGGCGCGCGGGTCAACCTGCTGGATACGCCAGGCCACCAGGACTTCAGCGAAGACACGTACCGCACACTTATGGCCGTGGACAGCGCCGTCATGGTGCTGGACGGCGCCAAGGGTATCGAGCCGCAGACCAAGAAACTCTTTGCCGTCTGCCGTAAGCGCGGCATCCCGATCCTGACCTTCATCAACAAGATGGACCAGCCGGGCCGCCATCCGTTCGACCTGCTGGACGAAATCGAACGAACCCTGGGAATGACGGCGGTGCCCTTCAACTGGCCGATCGGCGAAGGGTCCGGCTTTCAAGGGGTCTACGATTTTCAGAACCGGCAGGTGCTGTTCTTCCAGCGCACGGCGCACAATCAACGCCGCGCCCCGATGACGGTCGAGGCCTTTCCGAACCCGAAACTGGCGGAAACCCTTGGCGACGCCTACGGGCCGCTCCAGGAAGAGATCGGGCTGTTGACAGGCGCGGGCACGTCATTCGATCGCGACCGGTTCCTCGCAGGTGAATTGACGCCGGTCTTCTTCGGCAGCGCGTTGACCAACTTCGGCGTCGGGCCGTTCCTGGATGCATTCACCAAGCTCGCGCCGCCTCCCGGGCCACGCCAGACGGCGCAGGGACTGATTCAACCGACCGACGAAGCGTTCTCCGGCTTCGTGTTCAAGATTCAGGCGAACATGGATCCGCAGCATCGCGACCGCATGGCCTTCCTCCGCATCTGCTCCGGGCGCTTCGAAAAGGACATGATGGTTCATCATGCGCGCCTGGGCCGAAAGATCCGGATGACACGCCCCCATCGCCTGTTCGGTCGCGACCGCGAAACGATCGACGAGGCCTACCCCGGCGATGTCGTCGGGTTGGTGAACCCCGGGCTGTTCACCATCGGAGATACCCTGACCTCGGATCCGGCACTGACCTTCGATCCCATTCCGCACTTTCCGCCGGAATGTTTCGGCCTCTTGCGCACACAAGATATTTCAAAGCACAAACAGTTTCAGAAGGGGCTCAAGCAGCTGGAAGAAGAAGGGGTCATGCAGATCTTTTATTCACCGGACCACGTGCGTCGCGAACCGGTATTGGCTGCGGTGGGTGAATTGCAGTTCGATGTCGTCATGTCGCGGCTGGAGAACGAGTACGGGGTGAAAACATCCGTGGAGCGCCTGCCCCATGCGCTGGCCCGCTGGATTGTCGGCGATCCCGCGACGATTTCGGCCGTCTATTGGCCGTCCGACACCATCCGGCTCGTCGATCAGCAGGGCCGCGGCGTGATGCTGTTCACTACCGAACACCTGCTGGCCTATTGCATCAAATCGAACCCGTCGATCAAGTTTCTATTGCGGGAAGAAGTCGAGCAGGCCACGGCACAATAAACACGGGCCAGGCCGCCCGGTCAGGACCGAGCCCACGGCCGGCAAAATGTGTTATAACGAGTCAGCGATCCACGGGAGTGCCGGCCGACCCTGTGGACTGGTGAACGCGAGCACGATCACACCTCTAGCTGCCCTTAGCGCCTCAGGCTAACTCGGCCTAGGTGCCTTGCCCGCCCCCGTCATGGTTTCAGGTCCTGCCGCCCCCATGCCCGATCATCGGCATGGAACGGCGAAGCGCACTGACGCCGACAGAGACCGGCTCGTGCACTCAATCACTGGCCGGCAGTTGAACCGACACACGTTTCGAGGAGAAGGACCATGCCGAAGGCAAGAACCGCAAAAAACTGTTACTACTGCGAAGCGGAAGACCGCATCAAGATGACCTTTATGCTCTGCGGCCTCTGCCATCGGCACTTCTGCAGCGCCCATGGCGTGCCCGACCTGGAACAGTGCACGAAGTGCCTGGAGGCCAGCGAAGAAACGGAATAATCCTCACAGGATGCTGAAAAAGTCTGTCAGCCGCGTTCTCGCATCGCTCGCCGATCCGTGAAACGTGAAACGTATTTCGTGGAGAGTAAGAGCGTATGGCTGATAACAACTACGCCCATTCTCGACTTCTTGCCTTCCGCTATAAGCTATACGCCATAGGCTCTTTTGGCCGTTCCATATAGGTGGCTATGGGTCGGCCGACTCCTCAGGCCGTCTTCTTCTTTGGCTTCTTCTTGATGCCCACCATCACAGACACCTTCGCTTGCCGCGACAAGGCTTGATCGATCCGGCTTTTCCCGTTGGTCGTGAGAATGACGAGGCCGGTATGGTCCTCGATGCGTTGTAGCAGATGGGCCGCCCCGGCAGCGGTCGAGTGACTGGCGCCCGCCCGGCCCGTGCCGAACAGCGCATCCGCGCCGTCGAAGAAGAGAATCGATCCGCTCCGTTCCGCCTCATCGAACACCCGGTTGATGTTCTTCTCCGTCTCGCCGACCTGTCGGCTGACCACTGAGGAGAGATTCACCTTCGCCAGATCCAATTGCAGTTCTTCCGCCACCAACTCCGCCGCTTTGTTCCGGCGAAGCGGAGTGGAGCCGGACAGCACCACCACCGCCACGGACGGCCGCTTGGCGCGACGCGTCTGTGCGCGGCGCGCAGGCGCCGCTTTCTTCGTTCCCGTTTTCTTCACCGCCTGCTTCGTGATCTTCTTGGCGACCGCACTTGTGCGGCGCGCCGCTTGTTTCCCAGCCATGCGTGCCTTCCTCTCACATCAATATTCAACGAATCGCACATCCGCCGATGGAGCCTGCCATCATTACCACACTTCAGCCGCTCAGCGCTTCTTGTCGAAGCCGGAATCACGCCACTTTTCCAGCAGAGCGATCCGCCGCTCCAATTGCGGGATGGTCGCCTGATCGACCCGGCCGCCTGTCCGCTTGATCAACTCCGCATTGAGCTGCCGATGATCCATCCCGCATTTCCGCGCCACCGCCCCGACCAGAGAGCGATGTTTGTCCCGCAAGGCGTTCTTCTGGTCATGCAACGCGACCGCCGGTTCCGGCTGCCCCTTGCCTTCACCCGCCGGGTCCCCCTCATCCGCGCCGATCAAGGCATCCAGCCTGGCCACGCCGTTGAGCGGAATGTATTCCTTCAGCGACGTCGCCGCCGTGCCGAACAATGTCCGCTGCACGGACGGCATGATCTCTTCGAGGACGTGATCGCGCTCGACCTTGATGCGTTTGGCATAATGGACCAGCGTCGCATCCTTCGGCAGATAGAGCCAGGCCCGTTGCGGTTTCGGCACCTTCTCCTGCATCCGCACGAACCGTCCGACGACCTGGCGGAAATACATCTCGGTCAACACGTTGGTCGCATACACACCGACCCGCAGGCGAGGAATATCGACGCCTTCGCTCACCATATTCACCGCCACCAGCCACTGCTGCTGCTTGTGATGCGCAAAGGTCTCGATGGTCTTCGAGGCGGATGGATCGTCGGATACCGCCACCAGCGCGCGCGTACCCGTAAGCTTCAACACCAGATCCGCCACCTGCCGGGCATGGTCCTGGTTCATGGTCACGATCAACCCGCCCGCATCCGCCTGCTCCTGCTTCCGCAAGCGCTGTAACTCCGCATGGGCATCGCTCAAGACAGGGCCCAGCCATGTCTCCTGGAGCAACGCGGTCTTGAGCCGTTCCCGCTGGCGCTCGAAGGTTAAGCCGTCTTCGAAGGTAGCCCGATGCTCGCGCCCGTCCGACAGCCAGGTCAGTTCGCCTTCGTAACTCGGAAACAGAATCGGGCGACAGACCCCGTCACGAATCGAATGCGAATACCCATAGGTGAAATCCGCCTGGCTCTCGCCCTGCTCATATCGCACAAAGGGAATCGGGTTGTTGTCCGAGCGGAAGGGAGTGCCGGACAGGGCCAGACGAAAAACCGCCTCGCCGAAGGACTCGCGCAGCGCCTTGCCCCAATCCTTGCCGTCACCGGCATGGTGCAACTCATCGAGGATGACCAGCGTCTTACGGCTGCGGCAGGCGCGCCGGAATACTTCCGGTGCCAGACAGACCTGCTGATAGGTCACGACCGCGCCGTGATAGTCGCGTGCCTCGCAGGCCTGCTCATTCGAGAGCGCCGGATCGAGTTGGATACCGACCTGCCCCGCGGCCGAGGCCCACTGCGTTCGAAGATGGTTCGTCGGGCAGATCACCAGCACACGACTCGCAGCCCGGTCGGCCAGATATTGATGCGCGATCCGGAGCGCGAAGCGGGTTTTTCCGGCCGCAGGTGTCGCGGTGACGAGGTAGTCCTCGCGCGGCTGCGCCAACACATCGGCGACCGCCCTCGTCTGCCAGTCCCGCAGCACGGCTTTCCATGATGCGAGCGTCACCGCCATCTCAACACAGAGCCTCTCCGTCGCATTGACTCATCGGAACCCGGTCTCACCCCTACGCCATCCTCCTGGATCGTCACCACACGTCAGACGCCGCCAGTCCCTTTCCGTAATGGCTCGCCGGTGCGAGGCACCACAGAGACTGTCTGCCTGGAACTGATCGGGTAATGAGGTGTGACGCACACTCTGCCGGCACACCCTCACGATCGCGAGGCGGCCGGCACGGTATGGGTGAGACGCATCATGTCTGTGCGGGATGGTATCGCAAAACCGGTCAGGCAACAAGGGCCAAGACGGAAGATGCCGGGCCGGAACGGTGGTGCCGGCTCAGCCTGCGCGGGGGATCCACCGGCCGGACTCGACGGTGGGGCCTGTCGGCAGAGGACAGACTCCGGAAGATCACGCGGTGAGCCGGTCGTGACGTCCGTCAACGGCCGGCCCGCCTCGTGGCCTAATCTCTGAACAATCTCACGGCGACTTTTTGGCCCTTGATGCGCGTCCGTCCGAGCGCCTCGATAATCTGCCGGGCCGCCTCTTCCTGCACATCCACCAGAGAGAATCGCTCCTCGACTTCGATCGCCCCGATCATGCGCGACGGCACACCAGCCTCATTGGCAATGGCACCGACAAGATCCCCGGGTCTGATCCCTGCCGCCCGCCCGGCCCCGACATAGACCCGCACGGTTCCGGCCGCCCGACCACCGCGACCAGGGCCACCACGAGGCGCACGCGCGCGATCTCCCTGTTGAGGAGCGGAGCCGTACGAAGGACGCGACGACCGATAGGGCTCCGGCGGCCTGGTCGAGACTGCCGGGATTTCTTCTTCCGCCCGTTCACCGCCATGGGACCGGTAGACCAGCTTGATGGCCGCCGCCGCGATATCCGCCGGCTCTGCCGACGCCGACAGCGCTTCCACGACACGGCGAAAATCTTCGAGCTCGCCGGCCTCCAGGGTTTCCTGGATGGAGGCCTTGGTCCGCTCCAGCCGTTTGGCCAGCAGATCACCCAGGGATGGCACCGCAGCGACCGTAATTTTCGCTTTGGTATGCTGTTCGACCGCGCGCAACAATCGCTGTTCACGCGGCTCGATAATGGTCATGGCCGCACCTTCGCGACCCGCCCGGCCCGTTCGCCCGATCCGATGGACATAGACTTCCAAGGACGAGGGCAGGTCGTAATTAATCACGTGGGAAACGGATGGAATATCCAACCCGCGCGCGGCCACGTCGGTCGCCACGAGGAGTTCGGTTTGTCCTGAGCGAAACGCCTGCATCACGCGATCCCGCTGCACCTGGCTCATGCCGCCATGGATCGCCTCGGCCCGATACCCGCGCCCGTTCAACGCTGCCGTCACCTCATCCACTTCCAACCGGGTCCGGCAGAACACGAGCGCCGACTTGGGCGTCGCAATATCCAACACGCGGGCCAGCGCAGACACCTTATGCTGTCGCGCCACCACATAAGCGGTCTGCTGCACGCGCGGCGCGGCGCCTGCCTTCACCGGCTCACGGGCAATCGTCACATCCACCGGATTCTTCAAATGCCGGCGAGCGATGGACGCAATCCGCGGCGGCATGGTCGCCGAGAACAACGCAGTCTGCTTGGTCGCCGGAGTCTGTTCGAGAATGGCATCGAGGTCGTCGGCGAAGCCCATGTCGAGCATTTCGTCCGCCTCATCGAGCACCACCACTTGAAGATCGGCCAGCTTCAAGGTCTTGCGGCGAAGGTGATCCAGGGCCCGGCCCGGCGTCGCAACAATGACTTCCACCCCGCGTCTGAGCGCCTGCAGTTGCGGCCCCATCGCTTGGCCGCCGTACAAAGCCAGCACACCGATCCGCAGTTCTTTCCCGTACCGCTGCACCGCCTCGCTCACCTGCACGGCCAGTTCACGGGTCGGCACCAACACCAAGGCCGTGGGCCGCTGCCGTGGCCCGTGGGCGATCCGCTGCAGGAGCGGCAACGCAAACGCCGCTGTTTTTCCGGTTCCCGTGGCGGCCTGCCCCAGCAAGTCGCGCCCCTCCAGAAGCGGAGGAATGGCTTCACGCTGAATCGGGGTGGGCTCTTCGTAGCCCAGGGCCTCCAGGGTGGTCAACAGCGAGGCTTCTAATCCGAGCGCGGCAAAACCGGGAGAAAAACCTTTGGCTGCCGGCTCTGTTTGCGAATGCGTCGTGGTGTGTTTCATCAGGGGGGGATAAACCTTTCTTGGTAGTACTAGCTGTTCATGCTGGCGGGCCACATGAATTCCAACTCAGGGAATTTCTGCTTGTAGTCGTCATGACTGGCGTGAATGACTTTCATGGCCTCGTCCCGGCCATACATGCTCGTAATCTCGACCTTGTGCTGCGTCGATCCCGGCGCGTGTTTGTACGTCAGGAAATAGTGGTGCAGCCGATCCAGGAGCGTCGTCGGGCAATCTTTGAGATCGGTAAACGACCCGTAGACGGCGTCGTCCCGCATGACCGCGATGATCTTGTCGTCCGCCTCGCCGCCGTCCGCCATGCTGAATCCGCCGATGGGTCGGGCCGTCAACAGAATGTCGCTGTGCGGAATCGTCTTCTCCGTCAACACACAGATATCAAGGGGATCGCCGTCGCCGATCATGTCCGGCCGGCCCGCCCGCGCGCCGAACAGTTTCGCCACGCGCTCGCCGCAATAGGTTTGCGGGATCAGCCCGTAATAGGACGGACAATAGTTGGAAAACCGCTGCGGACGGTCGACCTTGAGGAACCCGCTGGCCTTGTCCACTTCGTATTTCACCGTATCGGTCGGCACAATTTCGATATAGGCCGTCACCAGGTCAGGCGCATGGTCGCCCATGGACACTCCGTGCCAAGGATGCGCCTTGAACATCAGGCTCATCAGTCGCCGCGCTGCATCGATTTCCTTCTTGCTCATCCTAATTCTTTCCCCCTGTGAATCCTCTCGGAACTGACGGTCTGA
Source organism: Nitrospira sp. (assembly GCA_024998565.1). NCBI lineage: Bacteria > Pseudomonadati > Nitrospirota > Nitrospiria > Nitrospirales > Nitrospiraceae > Nitrospira > Nitrospira sp. The sequence goes on along the minus strand of JACOEM010000009.1, from coordinate 68,549 downwards.
CGATCGTGCGATCCGCGAAGGTCTGGATTGATTCTACGGCCCACTGCAATGAAACATGATTGATTGGCGAGAGAAACAGACAGCTTATAACACATTGCGGCCGAATGAAACAGCAGGGGGGCTGCGGTCGGCTCCCGCACCGGCGACAGACCGACTTCGCCATCATGCCGAACCAGTAGGAATTCCGGCCCTTGCGGATACACCATACGAGCAGAAACGCCTCACCAGGAGAGGAAGCGGGACGCCCGGGCGAGCCCCTCCCGCACAACATCCGTCCGCAATCGGCCATTCGATCGGCCCTCCGGCCCGTGCGCAAGTCGCCCCAAACTCTCAAGAATGCGCTCCCGCACGCCGATAAGGGAAACAGAGCGGAACGGCCGAACCACACACACATTCCAATTCCTGCCCACGAGAGCCGTCCATGTCTCGACCAGGTCTCAATGATTCCGAGAACATGCCTCTCCCGGTTGTCCCCTCCGACACCATCGCACCGCCGACAGTACGTGCCATCATGTCGACACGAGCCGTCACCGTCACCATGGACGATTCCCTCGCTCGAGCGCGGGACCTGTTCAATGAATTTCATTTCCATCACCTGCTGGTCGTACAGGGTCGGGAATTGCTCGGCATCATTTCAGATCGCGATCTGCTCAAGGCAGTGAGTCCCAATATCGGGACACTGTCCGAAACCGATCGCGACCGGGCGACGCTCAACAAACGTGCCCATCAAATCATGAGCCGGAAACTCATCACGGTCGCAGCCGACACGCCCGTGGAAATAGCGGCACGACTGCTGCTTGAGCATCGCGTGTCCTGCCTCCCCGTCGTCACAACAACCGGGCATCTCGAAGGCATCATCACCTGGCGGGATCTCCTCCGCGAATATCTTCGGCAGAAGCCCGCCGGGAGCTGATCGCGAGCAGATTCCAGCCGTGCCTACCCCTCGGCCCTCGGCTCACGCAGAACAGAGCACAATCCTCCGGGGCCATGCTCCCACCCCTCAGAAGATGATCAGCAGCAATTTCAGCGAAGAGTGAGCAGGGTCATCGGCGGCCTGCAGGCCCGGCAGAGGTGATCGCTCGAACACGGGGCTGAAGGAGCAGCCAGCAACGGCGTAACCGCTACTGACTGCCCGGGTTTGGCGGCATTCCCGTTCGGGGACTCGTTGGAACGTTCGAAGTCGGGATCAGCAGGCTGCTGAACCCCTCGATTGTTGCGTGATGATTCACTCGTGCTCGGTGTCGGTGCCAGAATCACCCGCAGGATGCGCAAAAAGACCGTACCCGCGTCCGTAGAAAAGAGCTTACGGCATAGAGCTCATAGCGCATGGCAAGACCGTGAGAGTGGGCCTCTTTACTCTCAGCTATACGCCACCAACCATACGCGCTGACCCCGACGAGATACGCTTCATGGTTCACGGGTGTCGAGCACGCCGGCGGCGGAATTCTTACCGTATCCTGCTAGAAGGTATGGCGTACACCGAAGAGCAGGCCCATGGTAGACCCGTCACTGTCGGGATGGTTACGCTTCCAGGCCGCTTCCATATTCAGCATCAGGCCTTTCGGCGCGCCCTGAACCAGATTGGTCAAGGCATAGTCGATACCGCCGCCGATCCGCCAGGCGAACGTATCTTTCACATCCTTCGTATTGATGTTCACGCCCAGACCGGTCGTGAAATAGGGGATGAAGTTGCCGAAGTGCCCCGGACGATACTCCAGGTTCACCGGCAGCAGCGTAATGGTATTGAGCGACCCGTTTCGCGGCCCATCGATTCCGTGATTCTCCCATTCCAACATCATCCCGAGACGGAACCATTTGTTCAGTCCGTACATGCCTTGAAAGTTCAGCGCCGGACCGGCCGTCGAGACACCGGCGCTTTGCGTGGTAAAGCTCGGTCCCACGCGAAAACCCATCGTAACTTTCCCCTCTTCGGCCATCCCCTCATGCACCCACTCGGCAGCCTGAGAGAAGGCAGGGGTCAAACTCATTGCCAGAGCCAGCACCAGGGCCCCACCGAACACATACCGCTCACGATTCCTGCGCATACCGTCCTCCTATGATAATAAAACAATCTTCAAGCGATGCACTCTAGGCAAGTGGCCGTTCCGTTTTCAAGAAAAAGCGTGCGGTTCCGACGAAACAGAATGGTTCCAATTATTGTCGCAATCTGAAACGAAATGATCGCTCAAATACGAGGCGCAGAGAAAACCACTAGTACGTAGTATTGAGCAGTTGTCACGGAACGATCTCCCGCCTTGAGCGGGCAAAGGCGGAGGGCCGGAAGGAAGAGGAAAGAGGCCGAAGAAGACGAGCCGGCGCGAGGAAGTCACGCCAAGGGGGGCAGCCAGGAGTGCGCTTCTCCTCTATCAGGGATGGCACTGTACCCCCTTCCTCGATTATGATGGGGGAGCAGGTCCGACAGACACGCCAACCGGACACTGACCATGCCGACGTTCTCCTATCAGTTGCCGATTCGAAGAGGCCGCCATAGAGTGGCCCTCACCGGGATCGTCTGTCTCGCAGCCTCGTTGATGGCCGGCTCACTGCTCTGGGCCGGATCGCCGCCACAGATACAGCCGGGCAACGGACCGGTGGATGCCGAGCAAGGCCGAGCCATCTTCAACGGCAAAGGCCTCTGCTCCACGTGCCACGGCATCGATGGCTACAGAAACCGGTTGCCCCCGCAACTGAGCAAGAACATCCGCGACAATATCGACCATCTCTCGCCGGCACCGCCCGACCTGCGACAGGCAGCCGCGCTTACCCTCACCACCGACAAACAACGGTTCGAGTCGATCAGGCACGGGCATCTCCGCACCGCCATGTATCCACTCTCGAAGGAAGCCCTTTCCGACGAAGAGATTCTTGCGTTGCTCCCCTACCTGGCTTCAATCCGCGGCACGGTGTCACCACCCGCTGTCTTCCCTGAACCCGACACCTCGCTGCGGGGTGATGCCAAAAGCGGACGGCAGCTCTATCATGAACTTGGTGGATGCGCGATCTGCCATGGTATCGAAGGACATTTAAATCGAAGACCCCCGATGTCGGCCGACTTGTTCAAACGGCTTGACGCACTGCCCGCGCCGCCCGCAAACCTCCGGGATCCCGCCACCCTGAAATCGCAGAACGACGAAGACCGCTACCGCTCGATCAAACGCGGCCACCCCGGCACAGCCATGTATCCTAAGACACTGCTCCGGGACGAAGATGTCCGTGACCTCATCGCCTACCTGGCCACACTTCGTGAAACAGGCCGGTAGTTCCCCTTCCCGGCATTGCGCCGATGTACAGGCGAAGGGACTGGGCCTGACTATTCCTTTTTGAATTTAACTCGTGCGAATCGCGGGATATGAAGATGGGATGACAGAAGAGAAGCGCCCACGAGAACATGGGGTATGGAAGGGCTCGCGGAGGCAGCGACCGCATTGGGTATAAATGGAACGGCGGCCACCACCTCCATGTCCTGGACAATTCCGGAGTACAGCGGGGCTAGCTGGGACCGGGAGGATCTTCGCGATCTTCGCCGGTAAGCAATTCAGTTTCTTGCGATTCAAGTCCCTGCAGATCGGTCAGAATGCTCTGCAACACCTGCCGGCGTTGCTGCAGCCCTTTTTTCGGAATATCTCGGGTCTGTGGTTCCTGCGCCGATTCAGGCAGATTTACCAGCGCTTCGGCCTCCCCCACCGTGGCGTATTTGTACGATTCCACGTACTTATGGTTCGCGCCATATATCTTCATGAGAATGTCTTCCGTCTCCGCATCAAACTGATCGAATGTGGGATTCACGGCCGTATGATGGGCGAGGCCTTCGAGCTTTTCGATCTGGGCCTTGAGGCCATCACTCCGCGTCTCGGCACGATACATGGAATTGACTTCAGTCATGATGTCTCCTCCCGGTTTGATTCTCTTGTACCGCCCTCCGAGGAGCTCGGCAGCTAGGCAATCCCCTGGACCGTGACTGAGGCTCGCATCGGTTCAGGGGGAGGCTGCCGCGTTACCGCAGCGACCGTCGTTCCAATTGCGCGAGCAGATACCCCACGATGGCGACATTGAGGAGCAGCATCGCCACATGCATGAGCGAGATCTGCTTCAGCACTTCGTAGAATTCGACGGGCAGAAATACACTGGTGGAGATGACGGCCATGTATCCGGCCCACGACGCTTCGAGCCACAGGCCGCAGCCTTCGATGAGCAAAAAGACGGAGTAGAGCAGGCTGGCATAGGCCATCAAAAATACGCTGTGGGATGACAAGGCGGAGACCTTGAGCAGAAGGGAATGGACCAGGCGGGAATGGCCGTGGAGATGCAAGAGATCCATAGCCGGAGCCAGGAACGTGGCGATCTCAGGGTCTACCAATCGGAGCAGAGCGGCGCCGACCAGCAACAGCACCACGCCCTTGAGCAGTTTGAACAATGCGATCAACGCCAAGCCGCCTCGGGGCGAGGGCGGCGTCATGACTGGCATCATGTCTTGCCCGGCCATCCTGGCTCACTCGGATCGTTCTGCATCATCGTTATGCGAGCCTCAACAGACTCTTGATCATCGAACCGGCCGCGCCTAGGCTAGGCCCATCACCCATTGACGAAAGGTCTGACCGTCATGAACGAACAGCAGGCCACCCGCCTGGCCCAGGCCTGGATCGACGCCTGGAACCGGCACGATCTGGACGCCATTGTGCACCATTACGCGGCAGAGGTGGAGTTTACCAGTCCGTTTGTGACGACGCTATCCGGAGAAGCGTCCGGCACCATCTGCGGCCGAGAAGCATTGAGCGCCTATTTTCGGAAAGGACTCCAAGCCTACCCGGACCTGCACTTCGAGCTGATCCACACCCTGATCGGCGTCGACAGTCTGTTGCTGTATTATCGGAGCGTCAAGGGATTGCTGGCTGCGGAGATGATGCTCATCAACGAAGAGGGGCAGATTCAGACGGTGCGCGTCCATTACGTCAAGGAGTGACGGGACTGGATGGAAATGGAAACGTCACGATGGCGCTGTCGGAACGGGACACATGATTTCTGACATCGCAGCCTGATCCGTCCTCAGTGTTTCGCCGCGTCAACCGGAATACCGAGACGGATCTGCCGGATGATCTCGTTCGGCGGGAGAGCCGCGTCGATCACCAGGGCATCGGCCGGCTCTTCAAGGATGGCAAACTGACTGGCCAACAATTCCCGGGGCATGAAATGATCCCGGCGGTGGATCAGGCGTTGATGGAATAAATCGAAGCTACCTTTCAGGTAGACCAGTCGCAAATGTGCGCGACAGCCCTCCTCCACGATCGCGCGGTAACTCGCCTTCAAGACGGAACAGGCAAGCACCGCCGGCTGGTTCCGACTGATCCGATCGACGATCGCAGCATGCATCCGCTCCAGCCATGGCTGACGATCAACATCCGTCAGCGCATGGCCATTCCGCATCTTCTCGAGATTCGCTGCCGGATGGAAGTCATCGCCGTCGGAAAACTGCCAGCCCAATTCGTCCGCCAAGCGACGGCCGATCGTCGTCTTCCCCGCTCCCGATACGCCCATGACCAGAATGACCACAATCCTCCACTTCGTTCGACCTGCGGCTGGACGGATAGGCGCTGTTCCACCCGCCGGGGCCAACCGTCAAGCAAGCCGCCCGTCTGTCGTAGCCGCGGCAAGGTAGCCCACAATCAACCGGGCGTCACCGATCGGATCACTCGTAAAGGGCGCGTCATGCCGCTTGGTTACGGCGGTGGTCAATCGCTCCGCCGCCTGCCGGACAGGCGATGGGAAGGCCTCCTGCTGCTGAATCCGGCGCAAATGCTCCAGGGCATCACCGCGCCGGAGTGAGCGGCCAGAGCGCGCCCACCAGGCTGCGGCAGCCAGCGCCACGGCCCGGCGCGCGCAGACCCGCGCCTTGCCTGCATTGCCTTGTGTCCACGCAACTTCAGCTGCGGCGAGTTCTCGATCGATCATCGTTGCCTCAGACATGAATGGGTACGCTACGTGGCCGCCGACTGAGCTGTCAATCAGGGCCACATCGGCAGGAACTCAGCTCGATACCGGAGACCCATGGGACGAGTATGCAGAACAGTGAACAGGACCGAATAAATTCGAGACAGTAATAATTCCAGAGCCTTTCAGGAAAACCCCTATTCCAGCCTACGCATCAGCCAGGCATAGTGCACGGGCCATTTCATAGACTCCAGGGGTACGGCCGCATGGCAAGTCAGTCTCTACACAGATCCAGCAGATATCGATTCCACGATTCGGTGCGCAAAGACCGAAAATTCCTGATCGTGGCACTAGCCTCAGCCCTCATCTTGACGGCCATCCTTTCAGGACTGGTGCTCGACTTCCCCCACGCTTTTCCCAAATAATCGCCACGCCGGATCTTTTTCGCTATCATGAGCCAGCCTGGCGAACGACCTTCGCTGGGCACGGAGACCCCCGCGTCACACCACATGATTTGGATTGTCTACATCCTCGAGTGTATCGACGGCAGCCTCTACACCGGGATCACGAATGATTTGGAACGGCGCATGAAGGCGCATGCGACCGGAAAGGGGGCGAAATACACGAAACGCCGCGGACCGTTCACGGTCCGGTATACCGAATCACTCGACAGCAAGGGAGCCGCCTTACAACGTGAAGCCGCAATCAAGTCACTGGATCGCGCCGGCAAGGTAGCCCTGATCGCATCGATGTCGTGATCTCTTCGGAGGCAGGGCTTACACTCACCAAGCCACGTCTGCACTGCAGTCGCGTGCACCACTGACCGTCATCACCTTCCGCCCTTGCTTACTTGTTTTTCGCCACCTTCTTTTTGGGTTTGGATACGGTTTTGGCTGTCGGCTTCGGCTTGGTGGTGGTCTTTTTCTTTGAGGCTCCACCCAGCACAATCACCGGCTTCTCGGGGGAGAAGGCTTCTTCAATGCGACTCTTTCCGTTGGTCGTCAGGATGACAAGCCCCTGGTGGTCTTCGATGCACTGAATGAGATGGGACACCTCGGCATTGGCGTACCGATCGTGGGCGTCATGCCCCTGAGTGCGCTTGCCGAAGAGTGCGTCGGCCTCATCGAAAAAAAGGATCGACCCATGGCGGTTCGCCATGTCGAACACGCGATTGACATTTTTTTCAGTTTCGCCGGCGTGTTTGCTCACCACCGCCGACAAATCCACGCTGGCCAGGTCCAGTTGCAGTTCTGCGGCCAAGACCTCCGCGGCCTTCTGCCGGCGAAGCGGCGTGGCTCCGGACAGCACGATCACCGCACCGGACGGCTCCTGCACACGAGCCTTCCTGGTTTTTCTCGCAGGCGCCTTCTTGTTCTGCTGCGGAGCGTTCTTGCGTTGCCGAGTCACCGTTGCACCTGCCATGTCCTTCGTCCCTTTCCGATTCTAGTATGAACCACGTGGCCTGCCCCTCATGAGGGGCAGGCACTGAGTATAACCGGTTCTCATTCCTGTCGCTGAATTTCTTCTTGCTCCTCCGGAAGGCAGATCAATCGTGAAGCGTCGAGCGTGAAACCTCAGACGTAAGACGTGAAACGAATCTCGCAGGGAATAAGAGCGTATCGCTGAGAGCCATCTCTTTCCGGGGCCTGCCTGCTCGGTGTCTCACTGCGCGCGTCCAACGAGGGCCTTCTAAGGCCGCGCGTTGCACGAGCAAAAGACACTGAGCTGGTAAGCTCCTCTCCTACGTCTCCATCATCTCCAACCGCGCATCGAACTCATGGCCACAAGCCGTGCAGCGAATACAGTCGGAGTCGACCGTGAGTTCATCCGCCCTGATCCCCATGCCGCCACAATCCGGGCATCGGGAAAGATGCACCTTCTGGTCATCGACCGTTTCGTATTGCACGCCGTGCAGACAGTAGACCGGTTTCCCGTCCAACTGCCAAGGCTGTCCGGCATTGTCGCGCACCGGCATGACGATATAGTGCTGCCGCACGTAATCTTCCATCGCCTGCCGGCTCGCAAATCCGTCCCGTATCAGCTTGCCGCTCACGGCTTCGTGGAGCGACTGTCCCTTCACGATCGCCTTGGTCGGACCCATTTTCCACCTCCCACGGCTATTGACGAAATCACGCGATTCCGTTCTTTCCATCAGCTATCGGCCATACGCTATGCGCTCTGCTCTTGCGGCTACACCACACCCGAGTAGTAGCGCAAAATATTGGACACCGACACCACACCGATGATCGAGCCATCCTGCGTCACGGCCAGATGCCTGGTCGCCTGGTCTTTCATCATGCGCACCGCCTCGATAATCGGACGGTCGCCGGCGATCGACACCACCGGTCTTCGCATACAGGCTTTGACCGGCGTCGCGGGATTCACCCCTTTGGCGACCACCGCGCGGGCGAGGTCTGAATCGGTGATGAATCCGACATAGGCCTGCTTGTCGGTCAGCAACAGCGAGCCCAGTTTCCATTGCTCCATAGCCTGACCAGCGTCCTTGAGGCTGGCATCCTGGGACAGGCTACGGATCTCGGACGACATATGTTCGGCGACCTGAGGACCGATGAGAGTCTGCCGGCTGGCTTGCGATTGTTTCGGTTCAGCGGCGCGTCGGGCTTCGAGTTCGGCAATGCAACTTTCCAGCACCCGGCTGCGTTGCAAGAGGCGCTGGCGCTGGCTCTCCACACCGGCGCTTTCCGGCGCTTCATCCGTCAGATTCACCAGGCCGGCTGCTTCGCCGAACTCGGCATATTCATACGCCTCCAGCAACTCGGAGGTGTCGCCGAGCAATTCGGCAATCAGGTTTTCGGTGTCCTGATCGAACTCTTCCAGGCTGCGGGTGGGAAGGCCCCTGCCGAGATAGGCGGCCAGATCGGCTAACTGCTTGCGTAAACGCTCGATGCTGCGGTCGAGGGAGATCCGGGCTCGTTTGGGAGTCGCGCGTGTCGTAGACATGGCACCTCCTCTCTGTATGGCGGGATGACCGATCTTACCCCTCCGGAACAGGCGAGGCAAGCGCCGGCCTCATGGAACCGCACCGACTTGACCTTGGCAACCGGCACGTGCATGTTTAGGCCATGCATCACCGGTCAGCACCACATCACCGCCCAGTGCCCGTTGTGAACCGCCGCATCGTGATCGGCTGCTCGCTCCTCCTACTCGGGTGCCTATCCGGCCAAGGGGCGGACCGGGCGTTCTCCGCAGAACCGGCCGCCCCGGCCGCGTCTCCCAATACCCTGTCAGGCCATGAACTGCTTCGCATCGGGACGATCCACGATCAGCAGGAACATTTCCCGGAGTCGCTGACGTACTACAACCTGGCCTTGTCGAAATTCCGGGAGAAAAGACAGCCCCAAGGCATCGCCACCACACTGGTGAAGATCGCGCGGATCGATGAACGCCAGGGCCATCTGCAGCGGGCCCACACTTCCCTCAAGGAAGCGGTGGCGCTGTTCGCCAAGGCGTCGGATCGCTCCGCCCATGCCGAGTCGCTGCTCGCCATCGGTCGTGTCTCGGCGCAGCTGGGGTTCTCCGACGAATCGCGCGACGCCCTCACCCAGGCCGCCGCCCTCTTCACGCGCGTGAGAAATGCCCGGGGATGGAACGACACGATGGTGCAGTTGGGGTTGTTACAGATCGCGAACGGAGAGAACGGCGCGGGGCTGACCACGTTGCAGCAGGCCGCGGAAGAGGCCCGTACGAGACGGCACGTGGACCAGCAGTTCACCGCCACGGTCGCGCTCGGGGATGCCCATTGGCTGCTCGGCCACACCAGTGACGCGCGCAGCGCCTATCTCGACGCCCTCAACCTGGCGGAAGCGGAACATCACCTGCCGTTCGAAGGCATGATGCAACTGCGGCTCGCGCGGCTGGATGGAGACAAGGCCTCCCTGAACGATCGCGTCGCCCAAGGGAAACGCGCCCTGCAGATTGCGCAAGCAGTCCACGACACCGCCGCCGAGGCGGAAGCCTGGTCGCTCCTGGCCGATCTCTATGGGCAACTGGGGCAAGCCACGGAGTCTCAGGATGCGGACACCCATGCGCTGGCGATCTACCGCAACCGCGAGTTGTCCGTGCACGGGAACCGGTAGCCCGTCAGACGGCTCTGGTCGCACGCCAGGCGATGCCTGCCCCGATCAGCAACAGCAGCGTCGATAACAGATAGGGCGCCCCCGGCAGGTGCCAGTCGGCCTGCGGGCCGATGAACGCGGCGAAGGTCTGCGTGAAGAGCATGGGGCCGATCAAGCCGGCGATGCCGGTCAGGCTGGCAATGGCGCCTTGTAATTGTCCCTGCTCGGACGCACTCACGCGGCGCGTCATAAACATTTGCGCGGACGGACCGGCGAGTCCCCAAAACGCCATCACCGGAATGCCTAAGCAATAGATGAGCGGTGTAGGCGCGAGTCCATAGATGGCGAAACCGGTGGCCCCGCACAGCAGCCCGGTGATCAACGTGCGCCGCTCTCCCAGCCGCGCCGTGATCGGCCTCACCAGCGTGCCCTGCACAATCATGGCGCAGACCCCGACCGCTGCGAGCGTGAACCCCACGGCCGACGGCCCCCAGCCATACCGATACCCCAGATACAGCACCGCTACACTGGGCAACACCCCGTGGGCCAGGTTCATCAGGAAGTTCGCCGTCGCCAGACCGAACAGCTCATGATGTGAGCGCAACAGAATCAACGCGCCGGCCGGATTGGCCCGTTTCCAGCGGAACGGCGCCCGCTTCTCCAGCGGGAGCGATTCCGGGAGCACAAAGAACCCGTAACAGGCGTTGAGCAGACTCGTCGCCGCCGCGCCCCAAAAGGGCCAGCGGGGATCGACGGCGCCCAGCAACCCTCCCACCGCAGGACCCAACACAAACCCGAGGCCGAACGAGGCCCCCATCATGCCGAATGCAGCAGCGCGTTTGTCCGGCGGCGTCACGTCGGCGATGTAGGCACCGGCCGTGCTGAAACTCGATGACGCGATACCGGAGATGACCCGGCCTGCAAAGAGCCAGGTGAGACTGGGCGCCAGCGCCATGAGGATGAAATCGAGACCGAGACCCAGGTTAGATAAGAGCACGACCGGACGCCGCCCGAAGCGATCGGACAGCGCGCCTTGAATCGGCGAACAGACAAACTGCATCAAGGCCCAGGACGTGCCCATCAGGCCGTAGATTTCCGCGGCCTGCGCGGTATCGCCGCCGAGAAACTCTTCGACCAGTTTCGGCAAGACGGGAATGATGATCCCGAACGACAACATGTCGAGCACGACCGTGACAAGGATGAAGAAGACCGCCGCTTGCCGCGGTTGTGTTGAGCTCTCCGGGTGCGTCATGGGATGGGCCATGGTAGCAGGCCCGCCGTTCAGGCGCATAGAAAAAGACGCGGGGATCAGTCGGACGGCGCACCTCCTCTTCGAACGGGTTTTCTGCTACCCTCCCGTCGATGCCCGCCACCCTCCAAGCCTTCATCGCCATCTTCCTGCTCGGTGCGCTGCTCCGGTCATCCGGCCTGCTCGGGAAAATCCATGCGGAACGTCTGGCCTTCGTAGTTTTTTCGATCAGCCTGCCGGCCACAATATTGGTGTCGCTGGATCGAGTGGTCTTTGCCCCCACAGCCTGGAAGCTCCCGTTGGCCGCCTGCCTGGTGACCCTCTCGATGCTGTTCTGCTCCTGGCCGGTCGCCCGCCTGCTGCATCTACCCCGCGCCACACAAGGGGGATTTCTCCTCGGCACCGCCTGTATCAACTCTGTCTATTTCGCCTATCCCGTCGTCCTCGCAACTCTCGGCGACAAGGGACTGGCGCAGGCGATCCTGTTCGACCTGGGGCAAACCACCCTCACGCTCACGGTGATTTATGCAGTGGCGGTCTGGCACGGGGCGAAGAGCGCCACCGCCCGATCAGCCATGCGGCGGTTTGTGTCGTCTCCGCCGCTCTGGGCCCTCTGTCTCAGCCTGCTGCTCACCCTGCTTGAACGCCATCTTCCCGGCTGGCTCCACGACACACTCACCCCCATCCACCTCACCACGACACCCCTGGCAAGTCTGGTACTGGGCCTGTCGATCAGTTTCTCGGCCGTGCGCCGAACCTGGGCCCTGGCATTGCTGGGCGTGGGCATGCGGATGATCGGCGGATTGCTCCTCGGGTTTGCGGTCGCCTACGGGCTCGACCTTTCGGGCATGGAACGGGCGATCGTCATCCTCGTCGCCGCCATGCCGTCCGCCGTGACGGCGGTCATTTTCGCAACCGACACGGGATTGGACGAAGACCTCGTCACCTCGATTGTCGCCCTCTCGATCTGCGTCGGTGTGGCGTTGCTACCCTGGCTGCCGCAACTCGTCTTCTTCCTGGCGGGATAAACGAGTCAAATCCCTGCTCCGATGTATCGGCTCCGTAGACCTCCTCAGGTTGTCTCCATCCGGCACCTGTGGGAATGGCGTCACGTATTGTGAGGTTTATGCGACGGGCAAAATTTGCCTGGCGCGCGTTGCCACAGAGAACATCGACGCCACAACCTTGCATCTATGCGAATGGCAAGCGATTTCGCTGACGGTAGGACAATCCCTCAAAACAATGAGCGACGGTATGGTGCTTGCTCTACCAGGTGCCGAATTCACTGGAGGCACAATCATGCACGACCCTATGCTCTGGGCAAGTTGGTATGTTTGGCTGTTGGCGCTTCCCGTGCTGGTCATCGGCACCCTCATCCGGGATTGGATCCAGCGGCGGCAGCCCGTGCGACTGCGGAGACGGCGCTAACGCCGCACTTCCACCGTCGCCGGACAGAACTCCACCCAACCGAGGCACCGACCGGCCTGGGTCCTCAGCAGTTCCTGATCCACCACCCATAACCAGTTCACGACAGAACGCCGCCTCGCCTTCCCGCGCACATCTACGTAGTCGTATCGGATGGGATACGGATCTGTATCCGATGCGATACCGCCACAACCTCACACAAATACCAGCACTTTCAGTCGCTGTACCCAAGCGATTGTTATTACGCGCAGAGGTTCTGTCTGAGTTCGATGGCGCAGAGTTTGCGTGAGGTGAAGTCGTGACCAGACCTCCTGCGGAGCGAGCTTTCTGGCCACGCTTCAAGGATCGCCGGCAGAAGACAAGGAGGGAACGATGCGCCGGATCACCCTGCTGATGCTGCTTCTCTACGGATGTGTCCCGCCTCCTCCACACCAGTTCGTGCCGGGAAGGCCGCTCGGCGAAGCCGGACAAACCCTACAAGGCCCTCGCCAGGCGAGCGATGAGGAAGTACGCGCCATGTTGGCGGAATCGTCGCTGCACCAGCAGAATCCCGCCGGGCCTGTCGATTTGAACAGATTGCTCACACAGATTACCCAAGCCACAAACTTTCGGCAGAAGCAGCGTTTGGTGGATCGGTATCACCATGCGGCCCTGCTTCTGCCGGAAGCCGAGCGTGATCAGGCGTTTCACCGGTTACGAGACGCGATCGGCAAGTGACCGTGAACGGCACCCGACCTGAGCGAGAAAGGAACGGACCATGAAGCGGATACCACTCGGCACGCTGCTGCTCTTCACAACCGTCATCCTGGGCGGACTCTTACCGACATCCACACCGGCCGAAGCCCACGATTGGCTGGGTGACTGCGTGGTCGACTTCGATAATACGTTTGCGCTGACCTATATCTACGGGCAGGCAAGAGGGAACTTCGGTTACCCCACCGGCATCGACAATTCAGGCGAGTTGCAACCGTGTAATGCCACCCATCAGGCCTGCTGGACCTACCGCCATCGTTGCTTCGGTAACTACATCAATGTCGAAGACATGACCTATGGCCACATCCACCTGGTCTTTGACAGTCCAAGTCTGCTCACCCCCTGCTTTGTCGATCCCGGCGACGGCCCCGGCGCGGGCTTTGGACGGAACGTCGGCGACGACTGCATCGCCGCCGATTGGATTCATGAACCGAGAACGCTCGGCACACATGGCAAGGATCACTGGATCAAGATCTGGATGGAGGATCGAGTCACGCACCAGCCCAGGGTGTTCGACATGCCGATCATCAGAGTGACCGGCACCGAGCCGATTCAATTCTGGTTCAGGAAATCGAACGGCAGCTGGTGGTACTGGTCGAACCTGGCCCCCAATCCCTGGTTGGTCGGCGGATGGGTGTTCGATGTGACCGAAGTGCGGGTCAGAGGCGCGCAGGCGGCGAACGGGCCGTATTTTATCGGCGCCTTCTCAATCCTCGATTAGCAGGATGTTGAAAATGGCCGCCAGCAGCGTTCTCCGTTACTTGCCGATCCGTGAAGCGTGAAACGTATCTCGCGAACATGTCACCGTCCGCTCTGAAACGAGATACGAACGACGTTTCACGAACGACGAACGAAGAGGGCGGCCATTTTGAACCTCCTACATCGGAACATTCGGAGGAGAGGACCCTACATGCCGCCCGGAACCTGCAACTTGATCGAGAGCGCCTTACGGTCGTCGGTAATCTGCGCCACGATCTTATCGCCGGTTTTCAATCGCCCACCCACCACGCCTTCGATTTTGGTTTCCGGGGTGACCAGCAGACGCTCTTCGTGACCGGAGAACTCCTTCACAATGAGTTCCTCGCCTTCCCAATACAGAACATCGGCCTTGATGACCAACGCGGCGGCGGCCGGAGAACCCTCTAACGCTGATGCTGGAATGACTGCGGAAAAGATGAGGTAGAACGCGAGAAGAAGTGCCATCACGGATCCTCCCTTGTACTTAATTTATGGGCTACTAGGGGCTCCTGTCAATCAAGGCATTTGTAGTCGGCGCATGTCAAAACCTCGCACCCCTTTCGATTCACCGGGAAAATGACGGCTCGTTGGACATCTAATTGCCACCCAAGCTGTAGAGTTATATCAGCGCTCTTGAGGTGTCTCAGCGCGGACAAAAGCCCAGCGATAGGCAATTGTGGTCACTGGTTCTTCCTGGCTCGAGTAAATGGACTAGAAAATTCGACTCGTTCGGGATTCGTAGTCGCATCAAATATCTTTTGTATCTTCTGATTATAATTGCTGGCAAACAGATACTTTTCCGCAGAGAGTACCATCAACTTATTGATCCATCTGACTTTGCTGGGAGGGATCTTCGATAAACCAACCCACATTTCGCTGGGATCAGAGCACTCAGGCACAGGCGGATTAACCAGTAGCAGGCAGGTATGTTGCCCCAAGGGTAGGTATATCGTCGAGGTTAGAAACCCAGCGCCATAGTAGGATGGTGCTCGCGGGTCTTTAACAAGGGTTACCGGAAAGTCAGACGTGATAAAGGGCGATTCTTCACTTTTGAGAAGGACGGGATTCTTGATGCTGATGGCCTTATGAATCTCCATCTGCAACCTCAATTGTTCTAGGAGATAATAGTCCCCATCCGTTTCAATTGTGTACTTGCTGTCATCCAATATGAATTCTTGCAATTCTTCAGCAGTAATATCCGATTGATTTTGTTCGGCAAGCCTATCCCTAAGCCAATCAATATTCTGTACGGCTTGTTGCAGAGTCATTTGTGCAAGATTCACGGACATTTGCTTGATCACCTTCCTGAATGCGGGTGTCCTTGCAGCCTGAACGCTAATAAACGTAAACAAGAGACTGGTTTCATCTGTGGAGAGGGAGATACTTTCCTTTGCAGCGTTTAGTCTCACCAATATGGGTTTTACATCGCTCTCCAATTTACTAAGAGCGGTCTCGACAAATGTATTCAGTTTGCCTGCTTTGTCAGTAAAGGAATATAAATGCCTCTCTTTGGCAACCTTTCTGGTACTTACCAGCCGAGGCCCAGCGCCTCTCCGATAGAAATAGACGGAGCCAGGCTTCTCCGAGCTTTCAAAAAAAGAGAGGTAAACCTGTGGCACGTAATGATGCTGGATCGGGCTATTCAAGATTAGGCCCACCGTAAATTCACTAAATCACTTCCTAGAATAGAACCGACCAGATTCTCATCGAAGAAAATTAATGATCGCCAGTGGCCGTTGGCTAGATGTATACCACTGAGAGCGCCAACCTATAGAGCCTATCAGCCACAGGGCGGCCTGAGTGAGCCCCCACTGCGCGCCGCCCAACGAGGGCCTTCTCAGGCGGCGCGTCAAAATCTAATGCTCCCGCCACTTACCTCCTTCATTCCCCTTGGGAGTAGCCGCATCGGCCTTCACTGCGCGCATGGGCCGAGCACATTCTGATCGTGCGCGGTCTGCGAGCAAGAAGGACGGGGCGGCTGCTCCCTCTCTCAACATTTCGACCCATCCGTCCGACAAGCCTCGGCCCGATCGTTGAAGCCTGAATTGCGCAGGCTTTCGTACACATTCTGCTGGCGTTCCATTTCCCGATCGTAGGGCGTCTTCACCCCACCTTCAGCGACGTAATTTCCGCCGGAATTCCGCTTCGGCTTCCGCGCATACAGCACCTTATTCACTTCCGTTTCGTAATAGCCGCGCGTCTGGGGATCGGGATCTTTCTGGTAGCAGGTGGTGAGAAACTTGCGGCCCTCGGCGTCATGCCCCAGCGCATAGTGCGCAAAGCCGACATTGCAGTAGGCATTGGGGGTGGTGGGATCGAGCTTGAGCACTGTCTCCGAATCCGCCAGTGCGTGCTGAAACTGTTCGTGGCGGCTGTAGATCTGAGCGCGGAATGCATGGGCGCCGACATGTTTGGGATCCAGGCGAATGGCGGCGGTGAAATCCTCCAGGGCTTCGCGATCCTTCCCCTGATACTCCCGCACATAGGTCAATCCGCGGCCATAATGGGCTTCGGCGGTCGGCTGGAATTTAATGGCAGCGCTGTAGTCTTGCAGCGCCTGTGGAATCTGCCCGAGCATCTTCCCTGCCTTGGCGCGAAGGAGGTAGGCATCGGCTTTATTGGGCAGACGGCGAATGACCTCCGACGCGTCTTGTAGGGCTTGTGCATAGGCGCCGAGAAAGTAGTGGCAGCGGGCACGCGCGAGATAGAGTCCGGGCTGATTGCGCTTTTGCTCGAGGACGTTGGTGAGGTGTTCGACGGTTTGCTGATTGCGGTGGTTGTTCGCTTCGCAATACGCGTCATTGAAGGAATCGCCGCAGGCGGCGACCAGCAGGACACTGCCAAGTACCATGATTCCGCGTGCGATCCGGCCGGCCCGTCCCATGCCTGCCTCCTGGCGACGGGCGCATTATCTGCCTAGGGCCGAATGGCCGTCAATAAGGTGGTGATCGATCCACTGCGACGAGCAGATTCAGTCCCTCCCGGAGGGCCTTTGACCAGGGCACATCGGCCCTGGCCGGTACGGACGCGAGTCTCACGTCGGGCGCTCGAATGACGAAAACATTTTTCGATTTTCACCGGTCTGGCTTATAAGCATTTACAACAGCCCTGACCTCCGCTATCTTGCCGCTGCCGCGCACCTGCGCCCCGGCATGAGCCGAGCCTCATGACCTCTGACTCACGCGACAAGGACTCCACCCTGCAGATGACGCGCACATGAACGGATTCGACACGACCGTCTTAGGTTTCTTCAACCAGTTTGCCCAACGGTCCTGGGCCATCGACAGCCTGATCATGACGATCAGCGACAGCGATGCGCTGAAGGGGTATCTCTCGCTGCCGCTCATCTGGTGGGCCTGGTTTCGCGTCCCCCATCGTGAGGACCATCGACAAACCGTCCTCCTGACGATCCTCGCAGCCTTCGCGGCGATGGCAGTCGCCCGCGCACTTCAGCTCGTCCTCCCCTACCGCGCACGTCCGGTGCACACCGCAGGATTGGATTTCACCCTGCCCTACACCATGCCGGCCGATTTCCTGGCCGGGTGGAGTTCCTTTCCCAGCGACCATGCATCTCTGTTCTTTGCCCTTGCCGCCGGCCTTTGGTTGGTGTCCCCGCTGGTGGGCGCCTTCGCCTTTCTCCATGCAGCGGTGCTTGTGTCCCTCCCGAGAATTTATGTCGGTCTCCACTTTCCGACGGACATCCTGTCCGGCGCGTGCCTCGGTGTGACGGCCGTGGCCGTGATCTGGAAATGGCGTGCTGTCTTTTTGAAGCTCGTGGAACCGGCCCTGGCCTGGAGTAAAACCAGTCCGCACCTGTTTTACCCCGCTTTCTTCATCCTCACGTCCGAACTGGCCCATCTGTTCAAAGACAGCCGCTGGTTGGCGGAGAGTCTCTGGCACATGGCGAAACTGAGCCTGGCACGCTAAGACGCCCCGTCCCTTCGGTGCACGGAGCAACGCCGGACTCCGCCCCCCACCCCTAAAATCCGACTGAGACCCCCATCGTCCCCAGCAGCGCGGCGCGATCCGCCGGCCCGACAAATTCGGTGCCGAGCCCCCCGTCGAGTACGACACGCGAGGTCAATTGGTGCCGGATGCCGACTTCAATGCCAGTGTGGTTCTGTTGCCCGCGCAGGTCCGATTGGCGGGTATAGATACTGGCAATCAGCGTGTCGCGAAAGCTCGTGGGGTAGCCCAAAGGGTAACTGACGGCGGCGACGGCCCGATAGGCGCCGGGCCGCTCCTGCCCTTGCGGCGACCCGATCACGGTATAGCCCGCATTGAGGTGCACTCGCAGCCGTCCGAACGACCGGGTCAGGATGCCGGTGAGCTGCGTGTCCACACCTTTGGAGTTCACGCCGGTGGGCAAATCCGCCTCGACCCGGACGGCGAACGCCGGCAGCATCAACGTTTCCGTATTGAAGTTGTAGAGGACCCCCAGGTGCAAATCGCCGGACTTGTTCGCCCCCACGATGGAACGCGGGTCGGTAAACAAATCCCCCTGGATTTCGATCTGCGTATTGGCGAAGGCGCCGTAGATGATTTGCGGTTGAAACGTCACCTGCGTGCGGCCTTCTCGGCGGTCGTTGAACCGCACGCCGCCCTCCAAGCCGATCTCCCCTTTCGGAATGGCATAGGCATCCTCCATTCCGATCGGACGGTTGGGATCGAGGTTGTCATGGTCCAAGGCAAATATCGGCGCGGGCGTGACCGCCAGGACTACGCCGAACAAGAGCGCAAGGAATCGCGTACCTCTCAGCTTCAATGGTGATGCTCCTGTCCTCGCACGATCATCGGATTGGTCGCATCCGCACTCGCCAGATAGTAGTGATTCAGCAGGCGATAAATTTCAACCCGCTTCGCCTCCCAGGTCGGGAGCCGCTCGCTGGTGAGGATATCGCTGATGTTGTCGTGCAGCATATGGAGATTGTCGAAGATGTTGGCCAATTCGGGATACCGCGCGGCAAACTGCGGACTCAGTTCCGCCGTGAGCGGCATGAACGTCCACTGCACCGGCGGCTGTTCGAGATACCGCCGATAGGTCGCAAGAATGGGCCGGACCGCTTGCGTCTTGGCGGCCAGGTCACGCGCGGCCTGCAACGGGTCGTACACGGCCACCTGCAAGTAGTGGTACGACCAGATCGTCGCGTTGAACAGGGGGAAGCGGGTCCTGAAGGCCTTGGAATAGGGAAACCGGTCCAGCCGATGGTGATCCAATCGCTTCGAGGTGATCGCGTAGGCGCTGTCCTTATAGTAGGCCAACACATTGCGGATCGCCCGATCCTTCTCCGGCTCGTCCGACACCGCAATGTCGTACGTGGCGCGGTGCAGCGCATGGGCTTCGTCGAACGTGTTCTGCGCGCGCCAGGCCAACTTCATGTAGGTCGGCGCAATCGCCTCCTCGTTCGGGTTCAGCCGGGGTTTGGTCGCGATAAACGCGAGCGTCTGCTTGCGCGCCCGCTCCTCAATGGCCGGCACGTCCTGACCGCCGGTCAGCAACAGATTCTCGTACAGATTGGAATGGCCGAAGTCCACGCCGTTGAACTCACTGTCGAGTTCGGCCAGATCTTCCCGCAACGAAAAATTCCACATCGCACGGTAATAGAAGCGCTTGTCGCGCGGCTCGAACCGGCTGCACCCCGCCAGCGCGACGGCGACCGTGGCCGTGGCCACGATCGCCAGCATGCGCATATATTTCCCAATCGCCATGCTGAATCACTCCTCAATCACATTGATCAAAACCCTAGCCCGGACTATTCATGAATACCTGCTCCGTCGTTCGGTTCTCTCCCCCGGCGGGGCTGTTCTCGTTCGGCCTCCTCCACGGACTGCAAGTACGCCTGCGTCAGCCTCGCTTGCGAGAAGCCCCGGCGGGCTTCGGTCTCGAACGCCTCGCGACGACATTCATAAATAATCCGGGCTAACGACGGTTCGTTGCGACATCGTCAAGCCGCGTCGCGAGACGGGCGGGCGGAGTCGTGAGGGACTGAGGCGTACTGTGAAGTACGTCAAAGGACTGAACGACGAGCCCGCCCGCCTGGCTGGCTGTCCCTCATCAGCAGCCAGGCATGTCGCAACAGCGGATCGACGATTGCAGCCGAGCCGTCTCAGTGGCAGTGCTGTCCATGCACCAGCGCATGCCCTTTGCCCCGTGCGATCAACCAGCGGTTGACGGGAAATGCCGCCGCTCCGGCCAGAAGCAGGGACAAGACCAGACTGCCCCAAAACAGCGGATCCGGCAACCCGGCGTCCATCGCACCGGGAATCATCACCATGATCGCATTGTCCACCAGTTCCATGGTCGCCATGGAGAGGGTATCGGACGCAAAGGCCAGTCCCAGCGCCGTTCCCCAAGCCATCCCTGCCCGACGCAACGGATACAAGGTCATGGCATACCCGAAGAAGAATGCCAGCACAACCGCAAGGCCGACCGTCGGCCAATTGCTCCAGCCCAACGCCGTGCCGATCGCCATCCCGAGCACTTCGCCGATGGTGCAGCCGCTCAGGCAGTGCAGGGTCGCCATGAGCGCCGTTCGGTCGAGCGAGGTGGCCCGGTGGGTCGCGTCCCGATGCTCATGAGGCTGATGACGGCCAAGGTGATCGCCGTGAGCCTGCACACCGTCATGCCCGTTGATGTGGTGATCGTGACTTCGCGGCGCTGGGTGACGCGGTGCGGTGATCGTCGCTGATTGGTGATGAGCCATGTAAGTCCTCCCTGTGTGTGGTGAAATCAGTCGTTCACCCCTACAGACGGAGCACGGCGGGAATTATTACAGAGCGCCGGCCATTCTCCTCACACCACCGGTAGGACGAGCAATCAGTCGCAGGTGCAGTTCAAACAGCCCTGCCTGGCGCAAAGCCCGCAGGTCTGTTCGAGACCGGCCCGCTCTATCAAATTCATGGCGGCCGTTCCCGCTCTCCCGGGAATTCCCGCCCGCCCAAGACTCCCGTCTTTCCCTTCGGTCACATTCGGTATACGTGTATTTCTGAGTCACTCCGACGTTCCTGTTGTCCCGTTCTGCGACAGCGTCGGAAAAAGTCTTGATCTCGACCTTGGAGACATGCTTGACTGACTTGTGTTCGGCATCTTCTTGTTTCATGGAGGGTTGTGCATGCCGCGTGGAATTCTTCGTACTCTCTGTGGTCTCGTCCTACTCCTTGTCCCGCTCTTCACCCAAGCCGCCGATATCCCGGATACAAGCCTGAGTCCCTTAAAGTTCCTCGTGGGAGAATGGAAGGGGGCCGACGCGGAAGGGAAGGCCCACAAGATCGCCTTTGCGCTCAGTTCGGGAGGCACCAGTCTGACCGAAACGCTCACCCCGCCCGACAGCCCCCCGATGACGACCATGTACTACAGCGACGGCGACCAACTGATGTTGACGCACTATTGCTCCCTCAATAACCAGCCGCGCATGCGCGCCGCCGCCATCAAAGAGGGCGACAAGGCCATTACCTTTGCCTTTGTGGATGCCACGAATCTGAAAAACCCGACCGATGTACATATGCGCCAGCTGACCATCGACGTCAAAGATCACGATCACTTCACCCAAACCTGGACCTTGAGCAAGGCCGGAAAAGACGTGCCGAAGGTGTTTACCTTTGAGCGCGTGAAATAATCTTCCTCTCCACTTTGTCCGACAAGGAGTCGCTCCGATGCCGTCACAAACACCAGAGGCTGTGATCGAGGCTCAACGCCAGGACTGGAATCGCGTTGCCGCCGGTTGGGACAAATGGGATCAGTTTTTCAACCGCAACATGGCCTTCATCAACCACCGGCTGGTGGCCGATGCGCGGGTGCGGCCCGGGCTTCGAGTGTTGGATCTTGGATCGGGCACCGGCTATCCAGCGCTCCTGGCCGGCGAGGTGGTGGGGTCGGATGGCAGCGTGGTCGGGATCGATCTCGCTGAATCCATGCTGGCGGTCGCCACACGCAAAGCCAAAACGCTCGGTCTGGAGCACGTGGCGTTTCGTACCGGGGATGTCACTTCGCTGCCGTTCGAGACCGCCTCGATCGATGCCGTGATCAGCCGGTTCTGCCTGATGTTCCTGCCGGAAATTCCCAAGGCTGCCGCGGAGATCGCCCGCGTACTGAAACCAGGAGGGTATGTCGCGGCCGCCGTCTGGTCCGCGCCCGATAAGAATCCGTTCATTCGTATTCCGATGGACGTGATCAAGACCATCACGCCCCTGCCGCCGCCGGACCCGGACGCGCCCGGCATCTTCCGGCTTGCGAAGCCGGGGGACCTGGCCGGCATCTTCGAACGGGCGGGCCTCAAGCCGCTCGACGATGAAGAATTCACAGCGGAGGTGACCTATGCCACCGCGGAAGAATTCTTTCGCGGTCTGATGGATATCGCCGCTCCGATTCAAAACCTATTCGCCAAATTGACGCAGGAGCAACAGGCGGAGGCAGAGCGGGGCATCATCAAGGCCGTGAATGAATATCGCGGGCCCCAGGGGGTCTCGTTGCCGATTGCGGTGAGGATCGTGAGCGCGCGCAAGCCGCAGTAGCCGTCGCACGGCAGCACTCGCACCATACCGTGCCCGCCGGTCCTGCCAGACCGGCGGGCGGCTCACGAACTCGCACTAGTCCGTTACCTTTTCCTTCAACTCCTTCATCTTCCCTTTGGCCCGTTCGCCGGCGCCCTTTATTTTGCCCTTCGCCCGCTCCATCTCTGCTTTCGTATCGTTCCCCTTCAACTCTTCCTTCATCGCCTTGGTTTCGCCCTTCATTTCTTCGAGATCGCCCTTCAGCTCCCCCTTGCCCTTTTCGATCTTGGCTTTGGTTTCCCCCGCTCCTGCGGAAAGCGACAACCCCGTTACCAGACAGAACCCCGCGACAGCCGCAATAATGAATGTGCGCATACCCGTCCTCCACGTGTGGTGAATTGCCTATAGTCCTTTGTAGCGCCATCACCGAGCGGCCAGCACTAGCGAAACCCCTAGCCGTCTGTTACGAGATTCCCTCAATTCTTGCGACTCGTGTTTCCACTTGGCTTTAAACCTCCGCGTTCCGGCCTCACATTATAGTGCTTGACGTCACTGCCGATTGCGCTTAGCGTGAAGATGTGCTTGATGAAGCTCCGCTGACTGTCCCATCCTCGCGCTTCCCGTTCCTTCGTGCGCGTGACTGATTCCCCGGTCTCCGCCGCTCCTGTCCCAGGATCTCTCTGAGGTGCCGCCTGTCCGATGTGCCGGTCCGTTCGTGGAGCCCAACCGGCATTCGTCGAGGCCTAAGAGAATTGTTCGACTCACGCCGGTGACTCCATGAAAGGAGTGCCCAATGCTCTACTACGCGCTGATGTTCTTAGTAGTCGGCTTGATTGCCAACGCCCTCAATCTTTTGGGGGTCTCCGCAGTTGCCGTCCAGATGTCTTGGATCTTGTTCTTGATCGGGGTGGTGTTGCTGGTGGTGCACCTGGTGTCGGGACGGACTCCGCGAACCACCTGACAACGGTTCAGGCGGTCTGAGCCGTTCACCATATAAAGGCCCGACAGTCACACCCGGCCGAGGTTTTATGGCTGACACACGAAAGGAGGCGGTATGAACGCAGATCAACTCAAAGGAAAATGGCTCCAGTTCAAAGGGGATCTGAAACAACAATGGGGCAAGTTTACCGAAGACGACTTGCAGCAGATCGCCGGCAATTACGACACCTTTGTCGGAAAAGTGCAGGAACGGTACGGCGAGAAGAAGGCCGAGCTGATGAAGTGGGCTTCCCACTGGCATGAGCAGGCGAAGCCGGACGCCGAGGGAACGAAGGCTCCCTGAATCGACACCATCGGCGAAACAGATTTCGCCGCACACTTTCACTGTTCGCTTAAGGAGACTTGATGACCACACGCAATGTACTGACCCTCTGCGCAGCATTGGTTCTTGGCGGGGCGATGATCACCGGATCGGCGCATGCCATCGGCAAGGCCGACGAGAAGACCCCCATCAATGACTCCTGGATTACGGCGAAGACCAAGATCGCGCTGTTTGCCGATTCCCGGGTGAAGGGAAGCGAGATCAACGTGGAGACCGCCCAGGGCGCAGTCATGATCCGCGGCAAGGTCGATTCGGATGCGGCCAAGCAGGCTGCAGAAGGGATTGCCAAAGGGATCGACGGGGTCAAAACCGTGAAGAACGATCTGCAGGTCGTGGCCCCCTCTAAACGTGAGGCGACGGACGACAAGGATGACGCCATCACTGCCCGCGTCCACGAGCATATGGAGAAGGACGCACACCTAAAGAAAGCCGGCATTCATGCTCAGACGAACGCAGGCGTCGTCTCGCTCACCGGCGAAGTTCAGGACCTGGCGACCAGCGCCGAAGCCTCTTGGTCGGCCTGGCGAGTGCCCGGCGTGAAGGCGGTGAAAAACGATCTCACGGTGAAGGAAAAGGCCTAACCCTTCTCTTCATCACACAGACCCGCTCGTCGTCCGTCGAGATCTGATAGCAGGGTCTCGACGGACGACAGAGCCTCTGTTGGTTTCAGCCATGACACACGCGGGTCAACAAGGAGATACACTATGATGGATACGAATGTGAGTCGAACCACCCCGCAGCGAGTTGGCACAGCCCACACGAGCCCGAGCCATGAAAAAACCGCGCAGGCGAGGCAGGCCGTAAAAAGAACCGCTGCGATCGCCTTACGCGCCTACGAACTCTATGAGAAACGAGGGCGGCAAGACGGGCAGGCTCTGGAGGACTGGTTAAATGCCGAACGTCAGCTGGCTGCCGCAGCGGGCCACTAATCGCACCGACATCGAGTCGTCATCATGCCATTTCGACCATAAGAGGAGATGAAGCCATGAGCACACTCATACGTTGGGATCCGTTTCGAGTTCAGTGGAATCCTTTGAAAGAACGGGACGAACTGGAAAACCGATTATCGACCCTCCTGGGACATCGGGCATCGACCGGGAATGGGGGCAAGGAAGCCCTGACGGTTGCCGAGTGGTCGCCGTTGGTGGACATCGTGGAAGATGAGAATGAATACCGCATCACGGCGGAGTTGCCGGCCATGAAAAGAGAAGACGTGCGACTCACCGTGGACAACGGGGTGCTGACGATTTCCGGCGAACGGAAATACGAGCAGGAAGAGAAAAGGGAGAAGCATCACCGGATCGAACGCGCCTACGGGAGTTTCGTCCGCAGCTTCTCGCTCCCGGAGGATGCGGACGGGAGCAAGGTCACAGCCGACTACAAAGACGGGGTGCTCCACGTGCATCTCCCGAAATCCGAGAAAGCGAAACCGAAATCGATCGAGATCAAGGTGTCCTAGCCTCCTGCCGCTGAGACCTGAATCGCTTGCGCCTCGTGGGATGTGCTCAGATCACGCAATAGCGCATCCACGGGGCGACCGGGTTCACGCGCGACGGGGACTGCTGCAGCACAGAGACCGCACATCCTGGTTTCAGCCTCCACCTTCCACACGTTCAACGACTCGCACGGCTCGGCAGTTGAAATAATTCAGTCATCGGTGCAGAGTGCGCCGAATCGATACGGCCGACATGAGCAGCGGTCCACCCAATCAGTCTCGACGCATGCGCCACGACAGCTTCAAAGACTTCGTCCTGGATCAACTCGGTGAGATGCCTGAACTCACATGGAAAGCCATGTTCGGCGGCTATGGCCTCTACCAACGGACCACCTTCTTCGGCATCATCCACAAGGGTCGGCTCTATTTCAAAACCAACGACGTGACGCAAGCGCTCTATCGCGCGCGCGGCATGCATCCCTTCCGCCCGAACGCCAAGCACACGCTCGCACAGTATTACGAAGTACCCACCGACATTCTTGAAGACCCGGACCACCTGATCGTCTGGGCCCGCAGCGCCGTGACATTACCGACCGCGCAGTTACCCCTCCCCTTCACCGCCACGCCGCAGGGCTACGACCTTCCCGCTCAGATCTAGGGACGCGGCAACCGGCTACGCTCGCCGTCTCCTGATTGCCTTCATCGCGCCGTTTCTTCAGACTGCCGCACATGTGGTACCGAATCGGCGCGGATCTCGTGCTGCTGCTCCACCTGGCCTTTGTGCTCTTCGTCGTGACGGGCGCGCTGCTGCTATTGAAATGGCCTCGCCTGGCATGGCTGCATCTGCCGGCGGCGATCTGGGGAGCGATTGTCGAGTACACCGGCTGGATCTGTCCCCTCACCCCGATTGAACACACTCTGCGGGCCATGACCGGAGAGTCGGCCTACAGCTCAGACTTCATCGGCCATTACCTCCTGCCCCTGATGTATCCGGCAGGGCTGACACGCCCCGTGCAGATGCTGCTGGGAACCGCGGTGGTGCTGGTGAATGTGACGATCTATTGGCTGGTCTTCGGAAAACCGTCAAGGCGACGGCAATAGAAGTGAATGGATTACCCGGCTGGTTCGTTCTGTGTCGAGGTCATCACCAGGGCCAGGCAACCCTGCTCGCTCGATGTGATGGGATGAACGCTCCCGGCCTCGGCGCGATGGTAGTCCCCCGCCTGGAGGAATTCCCCGGCGCAGATGCAGTTCCCTTCCAACACGTAGAACTCTTCGACCTGCCGGTGACGGTGCGCCAGCAGTTTTCCACCCGGAGCCAGCCGCAGCAGCATCGTGGCCCGTGCTCCGGCCGAATCGTTGAACAGCAGTTTCATGGACACACCAGGACCCAGGTCTCGCCACTCCACCTGCCCCGATCGGACACACGTAAAGTCCTCCACGCCTTCCCGCTCCTGCGGTTCTTGCGCGATGCGCGCCATGAGCCTGGCCTTAAGCGACGCCGGAGGCGCGATGGCGGGACCGCTGAAGGCCAACTCCTGAACCACCTCCTGAAACGCTGCGACCTGCTGCCGGACCTCGGCAGGAGCCGTCTCAAGAGACTGTTTGAATTGCCGCTGCTCATCATCCCCCAGGGCCTCCAAGGCATAGAGTGCCGCAAGTTCTGACAGGTCTTCCTGGTGACGTGGATCGGTCATGAACGCAACCCTTCCCCGTGCGGAGCCAACACTTCTCGCAATCGGATCATCCCCAGTCTCATTCGCGTCTTCACGGTCCCCAACGGCAGCCTCAACCGATCGGCGATTTCACTCTGACTCAAGCCCCAATAATACGCCAACGCAATCGCCTGGCGCTGCTCGGCGGAGAGACTCGCCATGGCCTCCTGCACCAGCCGCTGCCGTTCCAGGTCGGCACTGTATTGTTCAGGAGTCGCCGCATCACCCGGCAACTCCGCCGCTTGATCGAGAGGGACTTGCCGCCCCCGCTCCAAATACCTGCTGCGGAAGCCGTCGATGGCCCGATTCTTCGTCATCGTCATGAGCCAACTTCCCGGCGTACCCCGCTGCGCATCGTAACTCGCAATCTTTCGCCACACCTGGGTGTAGACATCCACCGTGATCTCTTCCGCGGCGTCCCGATCACCGAGGATCTTCATCGCCAACCCAAATACTTTGGCACTGCTCGCATCATAAAGCTCCGCCAGGGCAGATTGATCTCCCGCGGCAATGCGCGCGAGGAACCCCGACCATTCCTGCTCGTCTAGTGAAGGTGCGTTGGCCACAGTTTGGGTATGACACATGGGCGTCCTCGTAAGGTCCTACGAGGACACCCGCTCCATTGGATGTTTGTCTCAGCCGGATTGTGCCGGAACTCTAGCATCGGGGTTGGCGCCGTGCAACGACGCTTTTTTTTCGCCGGCCGTAGATCCAACCTCACATTGCCCTCGTATTCACAGACAGAGGACCGGTTGATGTCGAAACGATCCCGGCCCGCCACACAGACCCTTAACCAGGAGGAAGCATCATGACTCACCGCATTGCATCATTCGCCATGGTCCTCGGTCTCGCGCTGACCGTCTCGGCCTGTAACAGCCTGGGCTCGGCCCCCGCCGGCCCGGCAACGATGGAGAAATCTCTCTATGACCGGCTGGGCGGAAAGACCGCCATCACCGCAGTGGTGGATGACTTCGTCGGCCGCGTGGCAGCGGACAATCGCATCAATGGGAAGTTTGCCAACGCCAACATCCCGCGCCTGAAATCGATGCTGGTCGATCAAATCTGTCAGGCCTCAGGCGGGCCCTGCACTTACACCGGTCGGGACATGAAGAGCACCCATGCCGGCATGGGCGTCAGCAGCAGTGACTTCGATGCGCTGGTCGGAGACCTCGTCGCCACGTTGAACAAATTCAAAGTGCCTGAACGGGAAAAGAACGAGCTGTTGGGCGCATTGGGCCCGATGAAGAGCGACATCGTCGAGAAGCCGATGGCCTCGATGCAGTAGTCAGGACAGGATGCCTAGGCTCGTGATCTGCGGGGGCAGTCGAACCGGCTGCCCCCGCCCTGCGACGTCCACGCCTGCCAACCCTCTGTACTGAACTGTAAGGTGCCTCACAGATTGCCGGAAACATTCTCTCTATGCTCAGAGCATGGCCCATCTTGAAATTCTCGTCCATCGAGGATGCTTGTCCGAACAATCGGCTCGAACGTTGGCTGACGAACTCCGGCAGGCGCTTCCCGAATGGAGAGTCGATGTCCGTCCTGCGGAAAAACGGGACACCGAAATATTAGAGATTTTCGTATTTCCTGCGGTGGTCCTAGAGGGACGCGTGCTGGTCACCGGCGTTCCACAAAAAGAGTGGCTCTTGGCACAATTACACGCATGGGAGCGTGGCCATCGCTAGTCTCAGGAATCGACCATTCGATCGGACCGCGAGTATTCCTCCTACGCGCTGTTCCCGGGCTCTTACCTGAATCACCAACCCGGCTGGTCTCGCATCTCTCAAGACTCCCGCCCCATGCTGTCTCCACGCCGCACCGCAGTCCAACTCCGATGCAAAGGCCGAACTTCTCTGGGATCACGTTTCGATTCTGCTTGAACGGTATCTCCTGTCCCGCTTGTAAGATGCCTCACAGACGCCTCGTCCTACCTCGCATACCATAGGCCCACGCAACGAATACAAAGATGGGGGGAGGCGGGATGATCCAGACATGGGCGCCGAATGATCAGCGACTCAAGGCGGCAAGAGAGCGTCGTTCCGAAGGGGCCGCCGCAACGCAACAACGACCCGAACGCCTCCTTTTCTTGATCCTGATCCTCTCATGCCTTCCAGCCGGGGTCGGGGCCCCTGCCCTGGCAAATTCCTTCCGACCGGATCACGCGCGAATGGAAAAGGGAACGATTGAGGTCGGCATTGCCGCGGGATACGCGCAAGCGACGACGGCGATCGGCGATAGTCCATCGGCCAATCGGAGCGCCCTGTTGGTGCTGCCACGCATTGGAATTGTGCTGACCGATCCTCAGGGAGAGGGATGGTACCGAGGCAATGTCGAACTGTTGCTGGAACCGGTATACGCCCGATTCACACGGCCCTTCGCCGCCGAGGCAGTCGGAGGATCGGTGGTTCTGAAATACAACTTTCTTTCATTCGGACGCTGGATACCCTTTTGGGATGCCGGTGCCGGAATGATTTGGACCGATTTGGCTCCGCGGATTCCGGAACAGAGCACACAATTTGAATTCGTGCTGGAAACAGGTCCCGGAGTCCAATACGCCCTGACAAACCACCTGACGTGGACCATGGGTGTGCGATATCACCACATATCGAATGGCGGGCTCGGCGAGCGCAACACCGGAATCAACGCCGTCTTGCCCTATGTCGGGCTATCGTGGTTCTTGCCAGAGCCATTCTGACACTGGAGGGATAGAGGAATGAGACACAGAACCGCCTGGTTCAAGCTTGGAGTGTTACTCGTTTTGGCGCTCGGAATTTATGGGACGGCGACGGCGCTGGATCTTGGAGAATGGCTCCATCCCGACCGGCTTGCAGGCTGGCTTCGCGAGGCAGGCGCCTTCGGGCCTCTGCTGTTCATGCTCCTCATGGCCGCGGCCGTCGTCATTAGCCCGATCCCCAGTTTGCCCTTGGACTTGGCGGCCGGCGCAGCGTTCGGCGTGCCACTTGGCACTACCTATGCCGTCATCGGCGCGGAATTCGGAGCCGTCCTCAGCTTTCTGATCGGTCGTTTTTTGGGGCGGGCGGCGCTCACGAGAATACTCAGGACGGAAATCAGATTCTGCGAACGCTGCTCCGATCGGCACTTGGCGATCTTTGTCTTTTTATCCCGACTTCTGCCGGTGTTTTCCTTCGACCTCGTCAGTTATGGAGCGGGACTCACCACGATGTCCCTTCGCACCTTCGCGGTGGCTACGTTGCTGGGGATGATCGGTCCCACCGTGCTGTTGACCTATGCCGGAAACCACGTGGTCTCAGGCGAATGGGTGTTGATCCTGCTTGGCGGCGCCATGGTGGCCTTGCTGCTCCTGCTTCCGAAATTGGTAGTCCGATACCCAACGGCGCGCTGGGTTCGGCTGCTACGCGGAGACATGCCTGTGCTTCAGGCTTCCCTCGCGACGACGGTTGAGGGCCCCTGCGCCTCATGTGGAAGACCGCTGCCGTAATATGAGCTGAATCCCAAACCCGTTCACCAATAGGAGGATGTGATGAAAATCAAGACGCCCGGTAAAGAGAGCACGCGAGTCACCACACCGGAGCTTCCGCTCTCAGCACAGATACGAGAGGAGATCCAGCAACTCGCCCATCAGTTCTACTGCCAGTGCGGCTATGAGGACGGCCACGATCTCGAGCACTGGCTGAAGGCGGAACGGAGAGTTCTCGAACAGTACCGGGGCCGACTCAACCGACGGGGATAGCCCCGTCGTACTTGGCGACCTGTGCATGGCTGATCATGCTCCGAATCCCGTGTCGGAAGGGAGCGACCACATATGCAAGAAGAAAGGCAACACGGACGATGTCAGAAGAAGGTGTGAGGTTCAGGAGGGTTAATTCGGACTCCGAAGTCGAGCCAGGACGGAATGCCCTCGTGTGGGCGCTCTCCGGTGTTGTGGCAATGAGCGCCGCGATGATCGCGGGATGCAGCATGGCCCGCGCCGTCGCTCATCCCGGAGACGCAACGCCCATCTCGGCGTCCTCACACGTGGCCTTGGAGCCTCAGCCGACCTCACCCCGTGAGGGATCCCCTGAGGCCGTAGGCAAGACGTCCGATCACGATGAGTTTTTCGATCCCTTCGCTGCATCGGAAGGAACGACGGGCGTGGAATACGACCCGTGGGAGCCGTTTAATGTCGTAATGTTCGAGCTTAACCACAAGATAGACCGGTTCGTACTGAAACCGGTCGCCCAAGGCTACGATATTGTCATGCCCGACGTGGCGCAAATCGGCGTCAGCAACTTTTTCTTCAGCCTGCGATTCGTGCCGCGCTTCATGAACAACCTCTTTCAAGGTAAGGTCACAGGGGCCGGCGTGGAGATGGGCCGATTCCTCATAAACTCGACGCTCGGCGTCGGAGGCTTCCTGGATATCGCCACGCACATGGATTTGCAGACGCCGGAAGAGGACACCGGCCAGACGCTCGGTTTCTATGGCGTCGCACCGGGTCCCTATCTGGTCCTTCCGCTTATGCCACCGTTCAGTCTCCGCGACGCGTTCGGATACACCGTGGACGTCTTCCTGGACCCTATCAACTGGCTGGTCTTGCCGCTCATTGAGGTCAAAGGAGTACCATCGGTCATCGCTCATAAGAATCGGATGACGACGTCCATTGCGCAGATTGGAAGGCGCGTTGAAGAAATCACGAACGACCGTGCTCTCAACCTGGAAAAATTCCAAGGCGTGGAAGAAGCGACGCTCGATCTCTATGCGGCGGTCCGTAACGCGTACTTGCAGAAGCGCGCGAAGGCGGTTCGAGAGTGAGCGCCTGAACCAGATGACTTTTACCTGAAGTGGCTCCGCTTCGGTAAGATTCTCAGGACACCTCCCCCCTCGTCGGCCGGGACTTGGAAGGCAGGGGCCTGCAGCGCGAGGTATCGGGATCAGCCAAGGAGGTCGGTCAACCCCTTTTCATTCACGAGGGTGATCGTGCGGCCGTCCATCTCTATCAGGCCATCGTCCCGGAACTGCCCCATACTGGCACTCACGGTCTCACGGCTACAGCCGATCAGGTTGGCCATTTCCTGATGAGTCAACTTGACTTTGAGACGAATTCCCTGGTTCTCAGCCACGCCATCGCTTTTGCTCAACTCCAGGAGCAAGTGCGCCAGGCGGGCCGGCACATCACGAAAGACGAGATCTTCGACGCGGCTTTGGATTTTTTTGAGCCGCAGACCGATAAGCTTGGTCAGCTTGAACATGACGGTGGGATGCATGGCCAAATATTGATCGAAATCTTTTCGCGGGATCACACAGATGACTGCGTCATCGAGCGTTTCGGCCGAAGTCGATCGGGGGGCGTCGTCTAATACGTCAAGTTCACCAAAGACTTCTCCCGGCTCCAGGATGTCGAAGGTGACTTCTTTCCCGTTGGGCGCGGTATTGGCAATCTTGACACGCCCCTTTTTAAGAAGATACACGTTGCTGCTCGGATCGCCGGGAAGATACAACGGCTGTCGTTTCTTGACCTCTTCCATGCGGGTGATCTTCTCCATCTCTTGCATTTCGGAAGGAGAAACCCCGTCGAACAATCGTATGTGCTTGAGGAACCAGAGCTTGTTGGGAGCGGTTTGTGGTTGGCTCATAAGAATCGGCTCGCTGAGGTGGTATCACCCTACTCGCTTGCCTGCATGAAGGCAAGCGCAGTAATTTTCGCCCCAGATTGTCTTCGCTCTGGCCCGAAACAAACCGTAAGGTAGCTTACAGTTCCAGCCGACCGGCAACGCTCCATAAAAGACGCAGCCTTTCCTCGTATTCCATCTACCCTTTGCTTTGTGAATTGGCTCACAGATTCACTTCAGGAATTGAGTTACCCTGACGCCATGACGAGAGAACATTCCTCACGAACAGACCGATCTACCAGGTTGCGCAAAAAGGCTTCCCGCAAGGCCGCAGCAAGCGAAGCGGCGAATCGTACTCACGCCGTACGGTGAGCCTCTGAATGCCGCGAGAACGCCGCTGGCGGATTTTTTCCGGGCTGCTAAGCCAGACCAGATGCTTGGCCTTAATCTGCCGATCGAAGGGAGCACCATGAAGGAAATACCCTGTGCCGTAGAACATTCGGGCACGTGCGAGACAGCACGTCCGACGCAACCATCTCATCAAGGTTCATTGCCCTCCGAATCGTCGAACGAGGCACGCTTCGGCAAAATTATCTTCGCCGCAGCGATCGGACTCGCCATCGGCGCATTCTTCTGGTTTGACCTGGATGCGTATCTCACGCTGGATACGGTGAAAGCGAACCGTGATCGGCTCCTGGCCTTCACTGACGAACATCACGCCGCCGCCGTGGCGAGCTTTATCGTCACCTACAGTCTGGTCACCGGCTTGTCGCTTCCAGGCGCCACGATATTGACCCTCGTCGGAGGCTTTCTCTTCGGGAGCCTGTGGGGCACAGCCTTCGTGAATCTCGGGGCGACCGGCGGAGCCACGCTCGCGTTTTTGACCGCTCGCTATCTCTTGCGCGGGTGGGTCGAGCAGAAGTTCGGCCAGAAGCTGGGTCCGATTCAAGAGGGGTTTGCAAAGAACGCCTTCAGCTACCTCGTGACGCTTCGACTTGTTCCGTTATTTCCATTTTTCTTGGTCAACTTGGTGTCGGGCCTGACGCGGGTCCGCCTCGGCACCTACGTGATCGCAACGGCTCTGGGCATTGTGCCGGGCAGCTTCGTCTATGCCTACGCCGGGCGGCAGCTGGGGACCATCAATTCGCTCAAAGAAATTGCGTCGCCCAATGTGATCCTGGCGTTCACCTTGCTGGGACTGCTTGCCCTGGTGCCGATGCTGTACCGACGATTCGCCGGCAAGCCGGTTGAACCGGCGAATCGTACAGAGGCTCCCTTTCACCCATGAACGAGACTCGTTGCCCCCTCATCAACCGAAAGGACCCTTCCCATGAGCGCGCCTGAGAAGACTGTTTCTTCCAACGTGATGCTACCCGACGATGAACATAATCAACGCTTGATCAACTACGTCCATCCACCAAATTGGGTGAACCCGACACCGACTGGTCAATATAACCTGGTGGTCATTGGAGGTGGAACGGCCGGACTCGTGACGGCGGCCATTGCGGCCGGCCTAGGGGCAAAAGTCGCACTGATCGAACGGCACCTCATGGGCGGCGACTGCTTGAACGTCGGATGCGTGCCCTCCAAAGCCTTAATCCGGGCCTCGCGTGCTTGGGCTGATGTTCGAAAAGGTGAGGAGTTCGGCATCCACTTCCCTGGCGCGGCGAAGGAGGATTTCCCCGCCGTCATGACGCGCATGCGGACACTGCGCGCCCAACTCAGCCGGACGGATTCGGCTCAGCGGTTTACCGGCCTGGGCGTCGATGTATACCTGGGCCAGGCGCAATTCACCAGCGCGCAGACCGTGCAGGTCGGCAGCGCGACATTAGACTTCGCCAAGGCCGTCATCTGCACCGGCGCACGGGCCTCCGCGCCACCCATCCCAGGACTACAAGAGGCGGGCTATTTGACCAACGAAACCATCTTTTCGTTAACCGAGCTGCCGGCGAGGCTGGCGATCATTGGAGCAGGGCCCATCGGCTGTGAGCTGGCGCAAGCCTTTGCCCGGTTCGGTAGTCAGGTGTACCTCATTGAGGCGTTACACGGGATCATGCCGAATGAAGATCGCGATGCGGCGGACCTTGTCGAGCAAGCCCTGGTTCGCGACGGGGTGACCTTATTCTGTTGCGGCAAGGAGTTGACGATCCAGAAGACGGAGACCGGCAAGCGGCTGACGGGCGGTTCGCATGGCCGGGCGTATGACATTACGGTCGACCACATACTCGTGGGCGCAGGGCGTAAGCCGAACGTGGACGGTCTTGGCTTGGAGGCTGCCGGTGTTGACTACGACAAGACGGGCGTCACGGTCAACGACCATCTCCGCACGACCAATCCGAATATCTATGCGGCCGGGGATATTTGCTCCCGCTACAAGTTTACGCATGCGGCGGACGCCATGGCTCAGATCGTCATTCAGAGCGCGCTCTTTCCCCATCCCTTCGGGCTCGGCACAGCACGGGTCAGTTCGCTGGTCATTCCCTGGGCAACCTACACCGATCCGGAGATCGCCCACGTCGGCCTCTACGAAGCTGAGGCGAAGGAGAAGGGGCACAAGGTGGAGACGTTCACGCATCGCTTAGACGAGGTGGACCGGGCGGTGCTCGATGGTGAAGCAGAGGGCTTTGCCAAGGTCCATGTGGAGGCAGGAACGGATCGCATTTTGGGGGCCACGATTGTCGCGGCCCATGCCGGCGATTTGATCAATGAGTTCACACTTGCCATGAACGCCGGACTGGGCTTGAAGACCCTGGCGTCGACGATTCATCCCTATCCCACACAGGGCGAAGTCGTGAAGAGGGTGGCCAATGCCTGGCGCAAGACCACCTTCACCTCACGACAAAAGAACATCCTCAGTAAGTGGTTTTCGTGGACGAGAAAATAGAAGTGGGGACGGTTCAGGGACTTTTCACACCATTGGACGAGAGGACACAGCGTATGGCATTCCGTATTTCGATCTTCATGATCAGCATCGCATTTCTGGTTGCCGCCGGTACGATTCTCGGTGAGCCGAATTTCCTGCAAGCTGAATCCCCAGCGAGAGTAGAGATCGGCACGTTTTCTGCGGCAACGCCGGATGGGCCTTGGCCCAACGGCTGGAAGCCACTCACCTTTCCGAAGATCTCCCAGCACACGACGTACCGCCTCGTGAAAGACAGCGACCGCGTCGCCGTCAAAGCAGCCAGTCAGGCCTCCTCTTCGGGACTGACGAAAGAAATTCTGATCGATCCGAAGGAATATCCGATCATTCAATGGCAGTGGAAAGTCTCGAATATCTTGAAGGCCGGGGACGTGGCCAAGAAAGAAGGAGACGATTACCCCGCCCGCCTCTATGTCACCTTCCAATACGACAGCCAGGAAGTCGGGCTCTTCGGCAAGGCAAAATACGAAGCGGCCAGGCTGATCTATGGCCAATATCCGCCGCTGGGCGCCATCAACTATATCTGGGAAAGCCGCGCGCCGGTAGGCACCACGGTGCCGAATCCCTATACCGATCAAGTCCACATGATCGTGGTAGAAAGCGGGCCGGCCAAACGCGACATCTGGATTACCGAAGAGCGCAATGTCTATGAAGACTACAAGCGGGCGTTCGGCCAAGACCCGCCGATGATTTCCGGCGTGGCGATCATGACGGATACGGACA
Organism: Nitrospira sp.; assembly: GCA_024998565.1. NCBI lineage: Bacteria > Pseudomonadati > Nitrospirota > Nitrospiria > Nitrospirales > Nitrospiraceae > Nitrospira > Nitrospira sp. The sequence continues at coordinate 32,209 of JACOEM010000009.1, read as the reverse complement.
ATACCGGTGAGTCAGCCGAGGCCTACTATGGGGATATCGCGTTCAAGAAGAGGGTGGAGTAGTCAGGGCAGAGATAGGGTGGACGCTTGAGCCATCAGCGAAACGGCACATCTGGTTGTGGGTCCGAGACGAACCCCGCACGATTGGGCATCGTGACGCGCGGAAGTGTCTGCGCATCGATCACGGCGTCGGCGGGGACGATGCCGTTTTGATGCAACAGCCAGGCGACGACCGAATAGCTCTCGTCAGGCGTCAGGGATTGTGGCGCCGTCAACGGCATGGCGCGATAGATATAGTCGTACAGAGTCGTCGCATAGGGCCAGTAGCTGCCGATGGTTTTGATGGGCTGGTCTGTGGCCAGCGAACCGTGGCCGCCGACCAGTCGATCCTTGGGCCCTTCGGTGCCGGTTGGTCCGTGGCAGATGGCGCACTTGTTTGCGTAGATGCCTGCTCCTTGTGGAACGGTCCCCCGGCCTGGCGGCAACCCTGCCCCGGTCGGATCGATGTCGATATTCCATGCGCTGATTTCTGCAGGGGTGGCCATGCGTCCAAATCCATACAACGGCGGCTCCTCAGCCCTAGCAACTCCACCAAGAAGCAAAAACAATCCGAGGGCTGATAGCAGGCGCGAGGCTGTATTAGACGTGTACATTCGTCACCTGTCCGTCTCGCCCCACTTTCCAACTCTGAATCGCATTGTAGTGATACGACGAATGGACTCCCCTGGCAGCGACGAGCGCGGCTCTGGTCGGCTGGACATAGCCGCTGTCATCAGTGCAGCGGCTTTGCAGGATCGTTTCTTCGCCGTCCCAACGCCATCCAAACCGGAAGCGCGTGTGACAGTGTGAAAGCACCGGTTCTTGGAGCTGCGCCGGCTGCCAGGTCTGTCCTCCGTCCGTGCTGACTTCAACCGCTTTCACCAAGCCCCGCCCGCTCCAGGCAAGCCCACGAATCTCGACGAAGCCCGGCTCGATCCGCTGGCCACCCGACGGACTCGTGATGACCGACTTGGCTTCCATGACGAAGGTAAATTGCCGAGCGGCGCCATCCGGCATGAGATCGGTATAGCGCGACGTTTCCTCGCGTGTCATGAAGGGCGCGGCGCCGAGTTTGAGCCGTCGCAACCACTTGATGCAGGTGTTGCCTTCCCAGCCGGGGATCACCAGCCGGAGCGGATAGCCTTGCTCAGGCCTAAGCGCCTCGCCATTTTGCCCATAGCAGAGGAGTGCGTCCTTCAGCACGTCCGCCAGCGGCAGGCTGCGCGTCATGACGGCGGCATCGCTGCCTTCGGCCAGTACCCAGGTAGCGTCCGGCTTGATGCCTGCCTCCGTCAACACCGTCGCAAGCGGCACGCCCGTCCACTCGCTGGTGCTCATGAGCCCATGCGTCTCTTGGACCGTTTTCCCCGTCGGACCTTTCCACTCTTTCCCCGAGTTGCCGGAGCATTCAATGAACATCGTGCGCGTCACGGAAGGGAACCGCATGAGATTGTTTATGGAAAAGCTGAGCGGCCGTTCGACCAGTCCATGAATCAGGAGCCGGTGGCGATCGGAATCGATGGCCGGCACGCCGTTGTGGTGGCGCTCGAAGTGCAGTGCGGAGGGGGTGATGATGCCGTGCAAGGATTGGTGCGGCGTCAGAGAATGGGTCGCGGTAGTCAGGCGCTGGGTGGTTTCTGTCGATGCGCGGGAGCCATAGGGGCTGGGCATGCGGCCCGGGATCCGCGTGGGATCGGTGTGGTTCTGTTCCACGGCCGGTAGCAGCGACGGGGCGATCCAGCCAGCGGCTGTGAGGCCCATTGCCGAAACGGCGCGAGTCAACCATATCCGCCGGCCGACGGGTTCCTCTTCTGGTGTTTCTCGATTCGAAGGATCGGACTTCTCTTGATCGGGTGAGCTCATGTGTCCACCGATTAAGTCAGGGGTTTCGCATCAATCAGTCTGACCTCTGTGGCTGTGATGAAGCAAATGTCTGAAAAACGAAATATTGTAAGCGCCGGCATTGCCACATCACGCATTGTGAGGGACGGGCTGTTTGTATACAGTTTCATTGGCAATGCTCATGGCGCGCCTTCGCCGATAGAAGCGATCCAGCAAGGCATCTACTGAGATCAACCCCGGTCCATGCAGGACGAGGTACAGAAACAGAACTCCCCAATAGAAGGCCTCTTGCAACGCGGCCTCGGACAGCTGGCCATAGGAGAGCGCGGCGACGATGTTCAGTCCGAAGAGCGAGAGGGCCGCCCATCGTCCGGCCAGGCCGATCGCCAGCAGAAACGAGCCACCGAGTTCAACGGCCGTGGACAGGTAGGCCGCCATTTCGGGCGGCAGGACGGGCACATCGTAGACCATGGTGAAGAGCATCACGGTGGACATCCAACTGGAAAGCTTGACCATCCCGCCTTTCCAAAAGATGTTCGCAAGGTACAGGCGGACGGAGAGGTCGAACAGGGGAATCAGCGCCTCCAGCCCCTGCACCAGTCGCAGATAGGCTGGCACGGCACAATCGACCGCGCGTCTCGACAGGCTCTGGTGGCGTATCATCGATCCTCCTCTACGGAACATCCGGCAATCACATGCAGGCTCAGCAGAGTGGTCATCAATTTGGCGAAATCGAACTCAGGCTCGAACTCCAACGCCATCTGCTCGATCGACGCCACATCGGCGCCTTGCGACAAGACTTCTGCCACCCGATAGTCCAGCCAGGCCAGCGGCGTCACCTGCACCTTCCCGTCGCTTCGCGTTACGATGACGCCGGTCTGTTCCTCAGGAAGCGGCAAGTCGACGACATCGTCCGGCGATGCGCCCGGTTGCAGTGCCAGCCAAACTCGATGGACTGGTACGGGAAAGGACTGGAACCGCGCAGTCTGATGAAACTGGACCCTGACGCGCGAGGGATCCGCCGAGACCATGGCCTGCAGTTGGTCAGAAGACAGCGAGGACGAATCCGCCGCTTGATACACCTCGTGACAGGCCCATTCGAGCCGTGCCAGCGCGATGAGGAGCAAGGGAGCGTCGATCTGTTGCAGCCAGGCCGGGAGGTGGCGTCCATAGAAAAACAGATCGCCGCTGGTCGAGGGATATTTCTTGATATACCCGCGCGCGAGCACACCGAAATAGCAGTCGCCGGTAAACCGATGCAGCACTGGATAGGTGATCTTCAGCACCTGAGTATAGTTGTTACGAATCAGCCGGCGGTAGAGCGCCACGCTTCGTAGAGCTAACCCATCCGCCGCCATCGCTGCCGTGGCCGCATGGGACTTCCCTTCGACGATCGCCTCGCCAAAGGCTTGCTGTTGTTCACGCAGTCGTGACATGGCATGCCCCCAGAATGGCATCCGCCTGTGTGGCTTGCTCGACCAGTACGGACAGCGGCGGGAGATTGGTATCCCACTCAATCAACGTCGGGCGCGGGCCGAAGTGGTGGATCGTCCACTCATACAGGCCCCAGACTTCCGGGTACACGGGCTGACCGTGGGTATCGATCAGCATGCGACCGAAGCGATCGAATCCCGCCAGATGGATCTCCCAGACGGCCTCAGCCGGAATCGCCATCAGCATATCCAGCGGATCAGTATGGAAGTTGACGGCGTTGACGTAAACGTTGTTGAGATCGAGCAGAATGCCGCAGCCGGTTCTCCCGGCCATCTCGGACAGGAAGGCGCCTTCAGAAATCGGCGAATCCTGCCAGGTCAGATACCGAGTGATATTCTCGATCAGCAAGGGGCGCTTCAACAGATTCTGGGCTTCGTCGATCCTGGCGCAAATATGGTCGAGACTCTCTGCGGTATAGGGAAGCGGCAAGAGATCGTTGAAGAAGCGACCGCCGACGGAACTCCAAGACAGATGTTCCGACACGAATGCCGGCTCGAAGCGATCGATCAAGGCGTTCAGTTTGCCGATATGGGCATGGTCCATCGGATCAGTGGAGCCTAACGACAAGCCGACGCCGTGAAAGCTCAGCGGGTATCGGGCTCTGATGCGTTCGAGGATGCGCAGGGGCGCGCCGCCATCGCCGAAATAATTCTCCGGATAGGTTTCCATCCAAGCGACCGGCGGCGGCGCGTCCAGAATTTCACGAAAATGATGTGCCCGCAGTCCGATCCCGGCCTGTGCCGGGATCGGGGCGGGATGTTGAACAGACATCGCTGGTCGTCCTACATCTTCTTCATCATCATTTCTTTCATCTTCGCCAGATCGTCTTTCGTAATGGGCAACACGGCGCCCTTCGCGATCTTCGCGCACAATCCTTTCGGCAGGAACACATAGGAATCGGCCTCATTGTCGGTCTTGGACTGGCCCACACAGGAATGGAGGCTGGTCTTGACCGCGCAATCGTTCATGCCCGCCTTGGCCACGCCCCCGCAAGCCTCCCAGCCGGCCGGCATTTCCGCCATCTTCGGTGCGGCATTCGCGGCTTCGGCGCCTGCAAGACTCAAGGCCACCAACAGTGCGGAATGAATCATGGCACGCTTCTTCGTCGTTGCGTTCATGGGAGTCTCCTTTGTTAGTTGCAATGCTATTGGAAATGACACTCGATACCGAACATGCGCAGTTCAGGACGGATTTAGTTCGGCTACATACGATCCTCCTTTCAGTACGGCGAGAGATGTGTTCTGGAGCTACTCATTGTTTCGATAGGCTACTACCGATGCGGCCTGGCCGCTGTGAGGCAGCTTACAGTTGGCAATCCGCATCCAGGCGCCGCCCATGCCTCGCTGCGAGTGGTATGGAGAAGCCGCCGACCGGTTACCCGAGAAGCCAGTAGGCCGCTGCTCCGCTCATGAACATCACCACCATCGCGAGCATCATCTTTTCGTGTCCGCACATTCCGTGCTCCTTCGTGCATCCCTGCATACTGCACATCATTGACATGGGTTGCCCCTCCTTTGTGATAGTGGTAGACGGGTTGATGCGTTTTCGTCCATCGAAAGCGCATGCATACATCTAGACTTGCAAATATATTCTTCATACATAACTTGCCATCAGCCACATGAAAGGTCTGTGAGCTGCCTTACAGTTGAAAAAATGGGCGCTTCCGGGTTCAGCATGGGTACAGATCGAGTCCTCCGCAGTGGAAGTAGATCGCCGTCTTGAAGTGCTCGGTATTGCGGAAGCCGCAGGCCATGCTCTTGATCTTCTGGATCTGGCTGTTGAGCCCCTCGCTCATCGCGTTGGTGACCGGATGCTGGGAGTAGGTCAGGATGTTATCGATGTGCCGGCAGACGGTCTCGGCTGCCTTGCGGATCGGCTCAAGACGGCTATGCGTTGCCCAGAAGTACCACCGTTTCCAGAACTTCCAGCCTGACGCGGGGTAGACGTAGTGCCACAGACGGCGTAGGGCCTCTTTGATCGCCCACGCCCGCCCGACTTTTAACTCCTGGCGCATCAGCGCGTCGAACTCGTCGCGCCGCCGCTCCGGCACGTTCTCCCGGCTGTAGAGCCACAGGTACTTGCTGCCCTTCAGCGTCTCGTCGCCTGACGCCATCAGGTCCCGGTGCTCCTGCTTACGCACCGTGTCCACCGCCTTGCCGACATGACCCATGACGTGGAAGCGGTCGAAGACGATCTTCTCCGCTGCTTTGGGCCCCCGCGCCCGCGTCGCCTGGATGTAGGGCTCCCACATGTCCATGGCCAGCGCCTGGATGCCGTCGAGCTGCTCCTGTGACAGCCCTGCGTAGTAGCCTTCCAGGCTCTCCTGCTTGCGGTCTTCGGCGATGTGCTTCACCGTCCCCTCCTCCAAGTCGCAGACCAGCGTCAGGTAGCGATGGCCCTTGGCGGCCGCCTTCTCATCGACGCCGATCCGCCGCACAACCGTGCGCGTCTTGCGATGGCGGCCGCGCTTGACCGCCCGCTCCATCAGCCCCCACGCCTCGTCCCAGCTGATCCGCAAGATCCGCGTGGCGCCGCTCACGTCACATTGCCGCAGCACATCGATGGCCAGGCGCTCGAAGAGCAGCGTGAACCGCGACCGCGGTTCCGCCCACGGCACCAGGACCTGCACCACGCCATGCTCGGCACACTTCACGCGGGGAATGCGCGCATGCAAGTACGTCTGGAACTGGCAACTGTCCAGATGCCGCCACGTCCGCTCCTCGGCGTGGTCGTAGAGCGGCAGCGTCTTCGCGCAGTGCGGACACGCCCCCGCCCCGTCCTCCGGGTGCTCGGCCCACACGTCTACGCGTTGCCCTGTCACGTCCAGGTTCACGCGGCTCACGGTCCACGGCGACTGCAGGCCCAGCAGGTACTGATAGAGCGCGGTGTCTTGCATGGTCGGTCCCTCCTTCGCCGACCATGCTATCCTTTCAGCCTACCCATGCTGAACCCGGAAGCGCCCCATTTTCTTTGGATGGTCGAATCGTAATTGAGATACAGCTTGCCAGCGACGATTTCCCACCATCAGGATAGTAATCGTACTGTAGTCTCGGCATCAGTTCGTGGGCTCCACAGGCAGGACAGGGAAATTGTTGGAGCTGAATACGTAAAGCCATCAATGGGTCGTCGAGCACTGTCATGGCGAGCCTCCCTGTTGAACGGGATGCGTGGTCTGCGTTTCGATCACTCTCGACTTAAACCGCCGCCTGCCGCGACATACGGGGACTGGTCACCGGAACGGGCCCGGCCGAAGCCGTGGCCCCTTCTCGGCGTTCAAGAATCAGTGTATCGACCACATCACCGCAGATCAGGCAGCGGTAGCCGTCTACGCACAGGCTCCTGCTCCGCCCCTGAAGATCGAAAATCTGTTCGCGGACCATGAGTCCGTTGCATCGTTCACAAGTCACAGCTCACCTCCTTGAGGGTAGGACACATGTGATTACCTTGCGTGCGATCCTAATGGATGCCTCACCGCCGATCTGTAAGGCACCTCACGTGTTCGCCCTTCTTTCTTCGTGCACTTGTAATCCAGCCCACAGAAATTTTGTGTGCTGCACAGTAGAGTGCCCGGATTATTGCGGTATCGCGCCGCAGCCGTCCCGCCGATGAGACGGAGCAACCTCTTACTATTCACCTGTTCGTTCTGAAAGGAGTGCCGTATGTCCAAAGTTGCAATCGTGGTATTAGCCGACACAGACACGCATGAAGGGTTGGGTCGTGTGGTGAACGCGATGGAAGCCGTCAAAGAGTTCAAGGACGCCCACGACGACGTCCAACTCATTTTCGACGGCGCCGGGCCCAAGTGGATTCCGGCACTGGAAAAGCCCGATCACATGGCCCACGGGCTGTACGTGGCGGTGAAGGATCGAATCAGCGGAGCCTGCGACTTTTGCGCGGGCGCGTTCGGGGTGAAGGATCAGGTCGTGGCCTGCGGCGTGAAGCTGACGGGAGAATACGACGGTCATCCGAGCTTTAAAACACTCGTATCCCAGGGGTATCAGGTCATCACGTTCTAATGTCGTGAACCTTCGGGCATCCAGCCGGCGCTACCACCACGGTCGGATGCCCGTCCCTTTCGCTGAGCGTCAATAGGTTGACGCTCACGTCGGAAAGAAATCCAGGCCATGAGAAACCCGTTACGATTTTTCATCGACTTGCTGCAGCAACCCCTCTGGGTTTCGCTGTGGGTGCTGTTTCTCATGCTCGTCAACATGGCGAGTCTCGCCTTCTGGCAGGAAGCGGTCACGCAGCTCATCCTTTTGAATTTTCTCGCGAGCGCTATGCTGATGATGGGACTTTATGCACGATATGGATTCACAAAGATTCTCGGGCTCGGCCACTTCCCATGGATTCCACTGCTGGCCTATGTCGTGACACAGATCCCTGCCGCTGAGGCGTCGTTCAAACGCTATTTGCTGGTCTTATCGGTCTCCATGGGCATGTCCTTGGTGCTCGATACGATTGATGTTTGGAACTACTTCAGAAGCCGGGCGCGCCTCTAAAACCCACTGCCTAATAGATCAGGATCTGTTCCGCTGCCTCGAACAACTGCACCATCTTGGCTAGCAGGCTGTTGACAAACCCTCTCCCTCATTCGCGAGAGATATGATAAGAGGATTCTCCATCAGGAGGACCTTCCCTATGATGGGCACAGCCGATCCGCAGCCGTCGATGTTCTATCACATCAATCTAGCGCAGTATGTGACCGCCGATCATCCGATGCGGAAGATCCGCCCGTTGATCGACACGGTGCGAATCCGGCAGCTCTGTGAGCCGCTCTATGCCGAGACCGGGCGGCCGTCCATTCCGCCCGAGCAACTGTTCCTGGCTCTCCTGGACGGGTATCTGCTGGGCGTGACCTCGGAACGGGCCTTGGTGCGCGAGCTGAGCGGGAACCTGGTGCTCCGCTGGTTTGTGGGTCTGGATTTAGATCAGATGCCGTGGGAGCACTCGACGTTCTCACAGAATCGGAAGCGGCGCTTTACCGAGAGTGGGCTGCTCGAACGGTTGTTTGATGAGACGGTCGCCTTGGCGATCACGCAGAAGCTAGTGTCGCATCATACGACACTCGATGGGACGCTGGTCCAGGCCAATGCCTCGCACAAGAGCTTTGTTCCGATGGAAGTATGGCTGAAGCCAGAGGACTATAAGCAACGGATTCGATCACTCGATGCGGGGTCGGAGCCGGACCCGGATTCGGGGAATCCCACGGTCACGTTTCGTGGGGAACGGCGCTCGAACCAGACGCATGTCTCCACGACGGATCCCGATGCCAAGTTGGCCAACAAAGGCAATGGGACCGCGGCCATGGTCGGCTACACCGTGAACGGCCTGATGGAGAATCGGCATCGGCTACTGCTGGGGATCAATGTCGAGTCGTTTCGAGGGCCGGCCTCCGAGACGGACGGCGGGCGGGTCTTGATTGATACTTTCCATAAGAAGCACGATCTTCGGATTCAGACCGTGGGCGCGGACAAGGGGTATTTTGCGAAGCCATTCCTGAGGGCTCTTGTGCGACGGCGGATCTGGCCGCACATTGCGACCAAAACCACCGGCCGGGAGGCTGTGCATCAGCGGGTGCGACGACTGAGCCGGACGGTGGGCTACCGCCTCTCGCAGCGGGCACGGAAGAAGATCGAAGAACTCTGGGGCGAGGCGAAATGCTGGCACGGCTTCCGGCGCTTTCAACGGCGAGGGCTCCTGCAGGTCCGAGACGAAGCCTATCTCATGGGCTGGTTGCTGAATCTGAAACGGCTGGCGAACGTACTCCAGGCACCGGCCTAAGGGAGCCACAGGGGCTGGGGCTATGCGGGGGGGGACAGGAGAGAACAGAAAATGGACGGCTCACACTCCAGAACAGACAGACCAATCGCCACACAGAGACCTGAGTGAGTACCGCCGTGCCAATGAAACTGTTTCAAACGGCGAGTTTGTCAACAGCCTGCTAGTGGAATTGGGGTGACCGCAGCGGCGACCCGGTCCGGATCGATCTTGTAGAGCGACATCATGGTCTGATTCCCATAGATCTCGACGCCCAGCTTGCTCTTGAGAACGTCGAAATACTCGCCGTAATTGTGCGGGACCTGTCCCAACGGGACGCCCATCTGTTCGGAGAGGCTCTGCCATTCTCGCTCAGGCAAACCGGCACGATCAAGCGCGGTGGTCTTACTCCCAGTCAGCTTCCTGAACCACCCGAATCCCTTGGTCACTGGCGTGACGGCGCTCGCATCCACCAGAATCGTGACCTTGTGGCCCGCCATGACCGCCGCCCACGCGACATTCGGCACCGCGCAGATCTGTGTATCGTCCACGGCAAGCGACGTTTCCATATGGATCAGGATGTTGGCTGCGGATACTGGCTGAATCCAAAATCCAATGTTCCAGGCGAGTGCTGTGAAGCTCATGAGCAGGACGGGAACAATTCGCCGTTTCATGGGGCCACCTCCTCATCGGTATCGCTTGGCGTTTGGTGATCGCAGCAACCTGCGGCACCCGAAGTCGTCTCAGGACCAATAGATTCCTTGTACGCGGCATAGGCTTTGAGCGCCCATTCCTCGCCGGGACAACCTTGCATGGTCATGGCCACCTCAAGGAATTCGATCAGTTCTTCTTGTGTGCTCCCTTTCTCGTGCGCCATCCGGACATAGGCGCGAATGCAGGGTTCGCATCGGATTGCGATGGAGATAGCCATCGCGGTGAGGAGCTTATGTTTGGCGGGAACCGCCCCATCGCGATAGGCTGCCTGGCGCATGCGAAGCAACCCGCCTGTCACTTGCGGACTAAGGCGACGCAATTCCATGAACCGTGTGTCGTTCGGACGTGTCACGATGTCCTCCGTTTCTGTGATTGATGTGAGGCAGGTTGTGCTTTTTCTATATGGTGCAAAATCTGACAACGATCGATGGGCTGACCAGCCTGACAGGTGCGGATCAATCCGCGCAGCGCGCGGGCCAACGTCTGAAGGTCTGCCAGCTTCGCTTCCACGCCATGTAATTTAGCTTCTGCCTTCCGCTGCACGTCGCCACAACGCGCCCGCACACTCACACGAAGATTCAACAGTTCGGCGATTTCTTGCAGCGTGAAGCCCAGCGCTTGGGCGTTCTTGATAAACCGAAGCCGTCGTTCCTCCTCTTCGCCATAGATCCGGTATCCCGACGGTCGGCGCGCAGACGGACCGAGCAGCCTGCGCCGTTCGTAGTACCGCACGGTCTGGACATTGACCCCGACCGCTTTTGCGAGTTGCCCGATGGTGCACCCAATTGTCATCTTCTGACCTCCGATGAGACTCTACACCCCGTACCATGGTACTGAGTCAATGGGGGTACAAGCTTTTTTCCTGTCTCGCGTTCCTGTAAGAATCCTCACGAACCAGCGACTCAGATCTGCCGCCTCGACGATAGAAAGACGGGTGCATAGTCACTGTAAGCCAGCTTACAGTTGCATGCTCGTCCGTCGTGTACAGTTACCATTTACCACCCGCCAATTCACGAGAACCGGATTGACGTAGGCCGGAAGGATTGGTACATAGACCAGCCTGCAAAAAATCATTGACCGTGAGGAGACCATGCCGATCGACGATATCACCCAGAAAGTCAGCGACCGCTATGCGCGGGCGGCTGCAACCGGCGAACAGATGTGTTGCCCGACCGGGTATGACTTTACCGACCTCAAATCGTTTGTTCCGGAAGAAGTCCTAACCATCTCCTACGGCTGCGGCACTCCTGCCGGGCTGAACACCGTTCAATCGGGTGAAACGGTGCTGGATATCGGCTCCGGCGGCGGGATCGATTGTTTTGAAGCGGCGCGCCGGGTGGGACCCACCGGCCGGGTCATCGGCATCGACATGACGGACACCATGCTGGAGATTGCCCGCCGCAACGCGCCCATCGTGGCCGGAAACCTGGGCTACGCGACATCGAATATCGAGTTCCGCAAGGGGATGGCCGATGCCATGCCGGTGGAGGACGCCAGCGTCGATCTGATTATTTCCAATTGTGTGATCAATCTAGCGCCCGACAAGCGAAAGGTCTTCCGCGAGATGTACCGCGTGATCAAGCCGGGCGGCCGGTTTACGATTTCCGACATCGTGTCGGACCAGGTTGTGCCGCAATACCTGGTGCATGACGCAGCCAAGTGGGGCGACTGTCTGTCCGGCGCCTTGCAGGTGCAGGACTACATCGGCGGGATGGTCGATGCGGGATTTCGCGCCGTCCACCAGATCAAGTCCACGCCCTGGCAGTCGATCGACGGCATCCATTTCCTCTCGGTGACGCTCACCGGATACAAGTTTCCAGCCATCGCCGACGAAAAGACCTCGTCCTATGCCACGCTCCGGGGCCCCTTCTCGAGCGTCACGGACGAATTGGGCCAACGGTACGAACGCGGCGTACCCCAAAGCATCGACGCCCAACGCGCGCAACTGTTGCAGAGCGAGCCGCTTCGTTCGCTGTTCCTTCTCGGCCCTACGCCCGTCACACTCGCTGCCACCGATCCACGCTGGTGCGCAATCCATCCGGAACAGAAACCCTGTGTCTGGCAAGGCGCCTATGCGATTCTCACCGGGCCAATCATCAGTGCCGAGGACGACGATCATCACCAGTACTACCGCGGCGTGCCGTTGGAAATTTGTTCCAAGACCCTCCAGGTCCTGACACAGGAGGCCTATCGCCCTCACTTCACGATCTACCAACGAGCCTCGGCAGGTGTGGACGGCACGGAAGTCGCCTGTAGCCCGACCGGCGGTTGTTGCTGAGCCGCCTGACGATGAGGAAGGGATCGATCCGATGGGCCTAAGCCTGCTCGCTCGACGAGATCCGCTCGCAGCCGCGTCGGAGCAGCTGCGACTCCTGGCCCAGACGACGGCCTGTCAGCCGTTCGAGACGGCCCTCAATGCGGTAGAGCTCTATCCGCTTCACGCCACCGGCATCACGACGTTCCAACTCAACCTGGGAAAGCTGTGTAACCAAACCTGTCGCCACTGTCACGTCGACGCGGGACCTGACCGGACGGAGGTCATGTCGAAAGACACCCTCGACCTCTGTCTCCAGGCCCTGGCTCGTACGGATATTCCCACCGTGGATATCACCGGCGGCGCACCGGAGCTCAATCCGCACTTTCGCTGGCTCGTCGAACAGGCCCGATCGTTAGGCCGTCAGGTGCTGGATCGCTGCAATCTTTCCGTGCTGCTCATCCCTTCGCAAGCCGACCTGGGAGAGTTTCTCGCGCAGCACCGCGTGGAAGTGATTGCATCGCTGCCGTCCTATCAGGCGACACAGACGGATGCGCAACGCGGCGAGGGTATTTTCGACAAATCGATGGAGGCCCTTCGGTTATTGAACCGACTGGGCTACGGTAAAGAGGGAAGTGGACTGACGCTCAACCTGGTGTACAACCCGGTCGGCGCCTTTCTTCCGCCGAAGCAGGAAGGGATCGAGGCGAAGTTCCGGAAAGAGCTGGCCTCCCGTCACGGCGTCAGCTTCACGCGCCTGTACACCATCACCAATATGCCCATCAGCCGATTTCTGGAGTTCCTGATCGAAAGCGGCAACTACGAAGGCTACATGGAACGGCTTGCCGCGGCCTTCAACCCGGCGGCGGCAGCTGGCGTCATGTGCCGCTACACACTGTCGGTCGGATGGGACGGGACCCTCTACGATTGCGACTTCAATCAGATGCTGGAATTGCCGGTCTCGCAGGGAACCCCACAACACATTCGAGACTTCGATCCCGCACGCCTGCACCATCGGCAGATCGTGACGAGGAACCACTGCTACGGGTGCACAGCCGGCTCCGGTTCCTCCTGCGGCGGCGCCGTCACCTAGCAAGGACCTGAGACGAGTGACTTTTCCTCCTGAGCCAGGAAACCCTTGATCTGGCCAAGAATCTCGTCGCGAACTCGTCGAAACAGCTGTCGATGGGCTTCGTCAGAGTCGGTGACTGCCGCCGGATCGTCAAAACTCCAATGCAACAGATGGGTGGGCCCCGGCCAGGTCGGGCAGGACTCTTTGGCCCGGTCGCAGACCGTAATGACGTAATCGAACGGCTGCGTCAGAAATTCAGAGACATGTTTTGACCGATGTCCCGCAATGTCGATTCCCACCTCGGCCATCGCTTCGACCGAGCCAGGGTTCAAGCCAACCGGGTGAGTGCCCGCGCTGAACACCTCAAACCGATCGCCCGCCAGATGCCGCAACCACCCCTCCGCCATCTGACTGCGCGCGGAGTTGCCGGTACAGAGAAATAGCACTCGTGCTTTCATGTGCCGACCTCCTGATTGAACCAATGCCTGGTCTTGTTGCACACGCTGCAGACGGACAACATGACCGGCACTTCCACCAACACCCCGACCACCGTCGCCAACGCGGCACCGGACTCCGGTCCGAACAGGGCGATGGCGGTCGCCACAGCCAATTCGAAAAAATTGCTGGCACCGATGAGCGCTCCCGGCGCGGCGATCGCGTAGGGAACCCGCCAGCGATGCATCAGGCCATAGGCCAACGAGGAATTCATGTAGACCTGCAGGAGAATCGGCACTGCGATCAGGACGACATGTACCGTCTTCCCCAGGATGTTTTGCGACTGAAACGCGAAGATGCACACCAACGTGAGGAGCAATGCCGCGATCGTCACCGGCGCGAATCGGGGCAGAAACAGTTCTTCCATCCACCGCAGCCCATACCGGCGCACCAGCCAGAGCCGGAGCCCGGCGCCGATGACCAACGGAATGACGATAAAGATCGCCACCGAGTAGAGCAGCACGTCGAACGGCACGGCCAACGATGACGCGCCGCTCACCAGCAACCCGACAATCGGAACAAACAGCACGAGCATGATCAGGTCGTTCACGGCCACCTGGACGAGCGTGTACGCGGGGTCTCCGTCCGTCAGGTAACTCCACACAAACACCATTGCCGTGCAGGGCGCCGCAGCCAGGATAATGGTGCCCGCGATGTATTGGTCGGCCTCGGCGGGTGAGATCCAGGCTGAGAAGACGAACCGGAAAAACACCCAGGCAAAGAACGCCATGGAGAAGGGCTTCACCACCCAATTCACAAACAGGGTAATCAGCAGGCCGACCGGCCGCTTGCCCACGTCACGAACCGAGGCAAACTCAACCTTCATCATCATCGGCACAATCATCAGCCAGATCAGCACGGCGATCGGCAGATTGATGTGGCTGCCCTGTCCGATCTCAGCCCCTCGCAGGCTCGACACCAAACCGGGCACCGCCTGCCCGATCAGCACACCGGCCACCATGCAGAGCGCCACCCAGAGCGTGAGATACCGCTCAAAGAACGACAGCCGCTTCGTAGCCACCTGCGGCGCACCGACCGATAATGCGAGTTCCATCGCTCCTGCTCCTTCGTGCTCGCGCTGCCCGGCGGAGTTAGACCGTCACGGCCGGTTTCTTGGCCCGAATGAATGCGCTCATGAACTTGCCCTCGACTTGGGCCACGAGCAGATCACTGGAGAGGTCTGTGCCGACCAGCAATTCCTTCACGTCATCGGCCTGATAGATGCGCGTCGGCTCGATTCCGATCTCGACGAACCCCGCCTGGGCCAGCATGTCCCGATACTCCGTCTCTTCCAACGCGCCCGCGACACAACCGGCCCACAATTCGAGATTCCGTCGGATCTCCGAGGGAACCGCCCCTCGCACTACAATGTCGGACAACGCCAGCCGGCCTCCCGGACGCAGGACGCGAAAGGCTTCCGCCAGCACGCGCTCCTTTTCGCCGGACAAATTCACGACGCAATTGCTGATGATCACATCCACGGAACGATCAGGCAGCGGGATGTGCTCGATTTCGCCCTTCAGAAACTCGACGTTCTCCACGCCGGCTTCGCGCTGATTTTCTCTGGCCAACGCCAACATCTGCTCCGTCATATCCAAGCCATAGGCTTTCCCCGTCGGACCGACTCGCTTGGCAGAGAGCAACACATCGATGCCGCCGCCGGATCCCAGATCCAACACCGTCTCACCGGCATGAAGTTCTGCCAGAGCCGTTGGATTCCCGCAGCCCAGCGAGGCCGCCACGGCATCCGCCGGCAAACCCTGACGCTCCTGATCTGAATACAGGTTGGACGTGATCGGATCGACATTCATCAGCGCGGGGGAGGCCCCGCAGCAGGAACTGCCTCCGCTCTTGGCTCTAGCGGCCGCTTCACCGTATTTCTCCTTGACCAGCTCTCGAATCGCTTGTGCGTCCATTTCGTCGCCTCCTCTTTTATTCATCAAGATTCATTGATCTATTAGACAGAAAAAAAATCAACAGCAGTCGGTGGCGCGGCGCGCCCGCTTCGCCTGCTTGAGCGAATCGACGAGGTCATCGAGCTCGGCAAGGGCGTCGGCGTTCACGGAGTAGTACATCCATCGGCCCTCTCGTCGATCCAAGATCATTCCGGCGTCCTTAAGTACCTTCAGATGAAAGGAGAGCCGCGACTGCCCCGCCTGCAGGCGATCCGTCAGTTCGCACACACAGCACTCGCCCTCTTTCAGCTCGTCCAGAATCTCCAATCGCGTCGGGTCCGCAAGCGCGTGAAACAACTCCGCCGCCCGCGCTGGATTTCGCACCGTGCTTCCCTTCATGACAAAAATATATATCAACGAATCTTGATAAGTCAACCGGCCGCCTTTATGTGTTGCTCGACGGTCCTCACTTTGCTAAGGTGATCCGCTGGCGACATTGCCACCCTCACTGAATTGAGCCACTACATGGTCTGGGACCCCAAAGACCCTTGGAGCAAGAAGGGCGACGATTTGGATCAGGCCTTTAAGCAGGCCCAGGGCCAACTTCGCAATCTGTTACCTACCGGCGGTTTCCGCAATCTTCTTCTTGTCGCCTTCACGGTCTTCCTCATCTGGCAAAGTGCCTTTATTGTGGCACCGGACGAAGAAGGCGTGGTGAAACGCTTCGGTATCCCCGTGCGCGTTGTGGATCCGGGCCCACACATGAAGATTCCCATCATCGAAAGCGTCTTGCAACCGAAGGTCGCGAAGCTTCACCGGGTGGAGATCGGATTTCGAAAGGATCGCCAAGGCCGCCAGCAGATGGTGCCGCAAGAAGCCTTGATGCTGACCGGCGACATGAACATTCTGGCAATTGAATTTATCGTCCAATATAAAATCAAAAGTTCGCGCGAGTACCTCTTCAATGTGGCCGATATCGACGAGACCATCGGGAAGGCAGCTGAAGCCTCTATGCGGGAAGTGATCGGCAAGAGCAAAATCGATGAAGCTCTCACTACGGGCAAAGCACAAATCCAGAACGACACGCAGGAACTTCTCCAACACATCCTCGACGACTATAGGACCGGCGTGCAGGTTGCCGCCGTCCAGTTGCAGGATGTCGACCCGCCCGAAGCCGTGGCCGCCGCGTTCAAGGACGTCACCAACGCCAAGGAAGACCGTGAAAAGCTGATCAACCAGGCTCAGGGCTATCGCAACGATATTACCCCCAAAGCCAAGGGTGAAGCGGCTCAGTTGGTGAACCAGGCCAAAGGGTATGCGCAGGCGCGGCTCAACCGCTCCCAGGGCGAATCCAATCGATTCCTCGCGACACTGAAAGAATACAACCAGGCGAAAGACATTATCAGCAAGCGGATCTATATCGAGACCCTTGAAGACGTGCTCCCCCACATCGATAAATTTGTCCTGGACGGCAAAGGGGCGGACCGGGCGCTGCCGTATCTGCCGCTCGATCGGTTCTCCAAACCGGCCCCGTCCGGCTCGACACAGGAGCGCACGCCATGAGCAAGCAAGGATTTATCCTGGCATTTGTCGGCATTGTTCTCGGGCTGCTCGTCCTCGGTGCATCGCCGTTTTACATCGTCGATGTCACCCAGAATGCCATCGTGGTCCAGCTCGGGAAACCGGTCCGGAACGTCACCGAAGGGGGTCTCTACCTCAAAATGCCGTTCATCGAAGAAGTCACCTACTTCGACAAGCGCCTTCTGGACTACGACTCCAATGCGCAGGACGTCATTACCCAGGACAAGAAAACCCTGCTGCTCGATAATTTTGCGAAGTGGCGGATCACCGACCCGCTGAAGGTGTATCAGGCATTCCAAAGTCAGCGCGGCGCGCTCCAGCGGTTGCACGATATTATTTATTCGGAACTGCGGGTGGAATTAGGCCGGCACGATCTGGCGGAAATCGTCTCATCGGCCCGTGCGCAGCTCATGGCCGTGGTCACCCAACGCGCCAACGAAAAAGCGTCTGCCTATGGCATCGAAATCCAGGACGTGCGGATTAAACGAGCCGACCTGCCTGAGCAGAATGAAAAGGCCGTGTTCTCGCGTATGCAAGCCGAGCGGGAGCGACAAGCGAAGCAGTACCGCGCAGAAGGCGCGGAAGAGGCGCAGAAGATCAAGTCGGAGGCGGAGAAAGATCGGGAGATCATCCTCGCAGAGGCCTATCGAGAATCAGAGGAATTGCGCGGAGGCGGAGATGCCAAAGCGTTCCGCATCTATGCCGATGCCTATCGCCAGGATCCACATTTCTTCGAGTTTACTCGTACCATGGAAGCCTATCGCAAGACCCTCAAGGACAAGACCACCATCCTCGTCAGTCCCGAATCAGAATTCTTCCGGTACCTGAAACAACGTTAACACGCCGCTACTGTAGGCCCACAATTTGACCCGACTGTGGATCGACATCGATCCGTTCCCCGGCAGGCTTCTTCGGCAGACCCGGCATCAACTGAATGCCTGAGCAGACCGCGGTGAGAAACCCGGCCCCGGCCAGAATCCGCAACTCCTGAATCGGCACCGTGAACCCGGAGGGCCGTCCCTTCACCGCCGGGTCGTGCGAGAGCGAAAGCGGGGTCTTCGCCATACAAATGGGCAGTCGATCGAATCCCAATCGTGTCGCCAGCTCTACGTCCCGCTCCGCTTGAGGCGAGAATGACACGCCGGCCGCCCCATAGATCGTGGTGGCGATGGCCTCAATCTTCTTTTTGATGGGCGAGGTCACCTCATACAGATGATTGAATTGCGTACCTTGGGCAGCGACCTTGACGACCGCCCGGGCCAGTTCCTCGGCTCCCCGCCCGCCATCGGACCAATGGGTCGACACCGCAGCCGCTGACGCGCCTGCCGCCAATGCCCGTTCACACACCCAGTTCAGCTCTTCGGCTGAATCATCCTTGAACGCGTTTACTGCGACCACCACCGGCACTCCATGCGCCAGGACATTGGCGATATGCTGTTCGAGGTTGGCAAAGCCCTGCTCCAGTGCCGCCTGATTCGGTCCCGTCACACCGGGAGGCAGCGGAGCACCGGATTTCACGATTCCTCCACCGCCATGAAGCTTGAGCGCACGCAAGGTCGCCACCACGACCCCGGCATCCGGACGAAGACCGGACGCACGGCATTTAATATTGAAGAACTTTTCCGCGCCCAAATCACTCCCGAATCCAGCTTCAGTCACCACATAGTCTGCGCAACGTAATGCCAACCGATCGGAGACAATCGAACAGTTCCCGTGCGCGATATTGCCGAACGGTCCGGCATGAACGAATGCCGGAGTTCCTTCCAGGGTCTGCACGAGATTCGGCAACAAGGCATCCTTCAGCAAGACGGCCATGGAGCCGGCACAGCCAAATTCCTCAGCACGGACCATCTGTCCGCCCTCTGTCAGGCCCACCAGAATTCTCCCGAGGCGTTGGCGCAGATCTGCATGGTCGGTTGCCAGGGCCAGCACTGCCATGACTTCCGATGCCTCCGTAATCACAAACTTTCCAGGCCGCCGCCCGGCTTCCTCTCCCAGGAGAATGTCGCGAAGTGCGCGATCACTCACCCCAAGCGTGCGAGGCCATCTAATCCCGTTCGGATCGACCTTGAGCGTATTGCCGTGAAACAGATGATTATCGACAAATGCGGAAAGAAGATTGTGGCTCGCAGAGACGGCATGCGCATCGCCGGTGAAATGCAGGTTGATATCTTCCATCGGGTGGACCTGGGCTCTCCCGCCTCCGGTACCGCCCCCCTTGATTCCGAAGACCGGTCCCAAAGAAGGCTGTCTGAGCGTGACGGCGGCCCGATGGCCTAACCGGCACAACCCCATGCTCAGCCCGATTGAAGTCGTAGTCTTGCCCTCGCCAAGAGGCGTTGGATTGATCGCCGTAACCAGGATGTATCGTCCCAGCGGTCTGTTCTGGATTCGTTCACCCAGCGTGGGGGCGATCTTCGCCTTGTAGCGCCCAAAGGGGATGAGATCATCAGAATGAATGCCCAAGGACTGTGCGACTTCGAATATATGCTTGTGAGGAAGGGAACGGGCTATCTCCAGATCAGTCATGCGATGTTCCTCGTGACAGCAAGAATTTCAGGAAAGGGCGGAGTATACCACGGCATTCGACGAAGTCACCGGACGCAGAGGCGTGGTAGGACAGGGATGGGGAGCGCTGGACCTTAACCCGGGTAGTTGGGGATTATGACGGAGAAAGAGGAAGGAAACAGGCACACTTCATTCGAAATCCGGAAGGAACGCGAACAGACTAGTCGAGAATAAACTTGGTCGGATCCAACGCTTGGCCGTTCTTCTTGACCATATAGTGGAGATGCGGTCCCGTGGAAAGCCCGGTGCTGCCAACAAGCGCGACCACATCACCACGCTTTACTCGCTGCCCTTCTTTCACCAACGACTTGGCAAGGTGTCCATAGACCGTCTCAATCCCATAGCCATGGTCCAGCTTGACCATATTGCCCATTTTCGAGTCAAAGGCCACGGTGACGACACGCCCGAGCGCCGGAGCCTGGACGGGGGAATTTGCTTGAGCACCGATATCCAGACCGTCATGCCAGGCCGGCTTTTCGGTGAATGGCGAAACCCGCGGACCAAACGCCGAGGTCACCCACCCGCGCACAGGCCAGATGGAAGGAGTTGACGCCCACTGAGTTGAGCGCTGCTCGGCAACTTGAGTCAGGCTTTCAAGGGCTTCCTCCTGTTGCTTGGCCTCCCGGACGAGCGCATCAAGGCTTTCGCGGACCTGCTGTGTCGCCTCCTCAATACTCTCCGCAGCATAATCAACTTCGGACTGATTGACATCACGCACTTCGGAGACCTGCTGTCTCGGTTCCAGCCCGGAAGTGGCTGATCCACCCCCTTGCACACCGGTTTTTCCATCCGGCAATGGACCGTCCTCGCCGCCCCGTCCGTTCGCCAAATCCCCAGCCGGCTTGCTGGCGTCAATTCCCAGCATGACCCGAAGCCGTTGATTCACCTCTCCCATAGCAGAAAGACGCTTCTTGAGGTCATCAATCGCGGCGGAAAATGCAGCCGTCTGCTCACGCGCGCCCATGGCTTCTGCCCGGAACGCCGACAATTGCCAAACCTCTCCGGTCCGAATCACATAATGAGAGATAACGAGCAAATCCGCCACGACCAGGATCGCAGCCAGGATCAGGAGCTTGCGCACGAATTTCCGTGGAAAACTAAACCGCAACGGCTTGGAGGAAGACCCCCGGAAGACCACCACAGTATAGGCATCACTTGTTTCGGCCGCTTGTTGGCTCATAGGACGCTCTCCCCTTCACGGATTCAACCAAGAATTCAGCCACTGACTTTTGCAGTGTACTGATCTCTGGCGCGATGGTCAACCCTTTGTTTTCAAAAATTACGCTATTAGAATCAACTACTTACGAGCCTCATCCCTGACCCATTTTAGGTAGGGCGCCGATCCCGCAATGACCGGGAGTGCGATGATCTCAGGGATGGTATAGCTATGGTGCCGGCGAATGACTACTTCGAGCTCCGGGTATCGCTCCAGGGTTGTTTTGATGAGCATCAGACACTCATTTTCGACGTTGATCTTATTCTCCCAACGGAAGATCGATCGAACGCCATTTAAGACATTCGCGCAGGCGGCAAGTCTGGACTCCACAATAATCCGCCCGAGTCTTTCTGCCTCCTCGGCCGTTGCCGCGGTCACAAACACCACTACCTCAGAACCGTTCGCTCCCACATCTCCCCCATAAGTCCAAGCAAATTGCGTGCCGACACAAAACGGCGAATGCTATTTGCGCTTCAGTTATCAAGCACTTAGGGCAGAATTTTACCCCATCTATATGCCGATTACGCCCAAGAAACTAGGCAGGATTTGCACAATTCGACAAAAAACGACCATCTCCAGAAGCGTGACCTGCCGACCGATTGCCTGGCCCAGCCCTCTTCCTCTCATCCCTACGCTTCGGTCGGAAACCGCTAAGTCTTGAGCTCAGACCCCGTGCGACAGGTGGCCGACCACACCAGAGTTGACACCCATTTTACAGCTCCTTATGATCCGACCGTATAGATGGAGGTGCACTAATGAGTTTCACGATTACCCCTAAGGATCTCAAGTCGAGGCTGGATAAAGGCGACAAGCTGGTGCTGGTAGACGTCCGGGAGCCATGGGAATATGCCATCGCCAAGTTGGAGGGATCCATCCTGGTCCCGCTGGCGACCCTGCAGCAATCTCTTGGCAAACTTGACCGTGACGCTGAGATTGTCGCTGTGTGCCACCACGGGATGAGAAGTGCGGACGCGACAGGGTTTCTGCTGCAGCAGGGCTTCGGAAAAGTGAAAAACCTGATCGGAGGCATCGATGCCTGGTCTACTCAGGTAGACCCATCCGTGCCCCGCTATTAGCTTAAACGGTTACCTGAGCCCATCGCGGAAATATTCGACCGTCCGCCGCAGTCCCTCGCGCAGATCGACCTTCGGTTCCCACCCAAGGTCACGGTGGAGCTTTGTGGAGTCGATGACGCTTCTGGCTTGCTCGCCTCGCTTGGCCGGGCCATGCACTTCCTTAAACTCTACCTTGGTTAAATCCACGACGATTTTGAAGAGGTCGTTCACGGACGTCTCGATTCCGGTGCCCACGTTGTACACGCCCTCCACCTCGGGACCCATCGCCATCAAATTCGACTCCACCACGTCCTCGACAAACACAAAATCGCGAGTCTGACGCCCGTTTCCGTTGACCACCGCCTGTTCGCCACGCAGCATCTTTTGAATGAAAATGGCAACAACTCCTGCCTCACCCTCCGGATCCTGCCGCGGGCCGTACACATTGGCATATCGCAGACTGACCACCTGAATGCCACTCAACCGGTGGTAGTAGCCAAGATAATGCTCCCCGCATAACTTGCTGATACCGTAAGGGGACAGTGGCTGGGTGATGTGGGTTTCCGGCGCGGGAAAGGCCAGCTGCTCGCCATAGATCGCCCCGCCGGATGAGGAGAAGATGACCTTGCGCGCGCCATGTTTCGACGCTTGCTCCAGCACATTGAGCGTCCCGAGCACATTGACCTGCGCATCGAACATCGGATCTTCGACCGAACGCCGCACGTTCATCTGCGCGGCGAGGTGGAACACGATCGACGGCCGTTCATTGCGAAAAATCCGTTCCAGCTTGGGATTTTCTATATCCAGCTTGTAGAATTGGGCCGCCTTGGGGACGTTTTTCCGCTTTCCTGTGACAAGATTATCGACCACCACAACATCATGCCCCTCCTGGAGCAAACGATCCACGACATGTGACCCGATGAACCCTGCGCCCCCCGTGACCAAGACTTTCATACGTCTCCTCGCCTCTCCTTCGTCTGCGGATGTACCGCTCCCTTGACCGAACAATTGAAGGTCAGCCTACACCTTCTGCAGGCTTCCGCAAAGTGTTTTCGTGTTGCCCTTGCGCGTGAACGCCCCGTACGAAACCCGCCACAGACCCACGGATATCCATACTCGCACGCCTCACGCTCTGCGCCGAAACCAGGCCAGGATCTCCCGATTGCCCTTTCGGCCCTCGATGGGCGATTCCATTCGATCCGCCAACTCCAGCCCCAACTGCTGCGCGCACGCCACCACTTTGTCGGCCGCCCCTTCCCGCAAACCATCATCACGAACGATCCCACCCCGTCCGACAAGGCCTTTTCCCACTTCAAACTGCGGCTTGATCAACGTGATCACAAACCCAGACTCAGTGAGGTAAGGCACAACACAAGGCAGCACAAGGGTCAGTGAGATAAACGACACATCGATGACAATCAAATCGATCGGATCCCGGATGGCACCCGGCTCAAGATACCGGATGTTGGTCCGCTCCATAAGCACCACGCGTGGATCCTGCCGTAGACGCCACTCAAACTGGCCATACCCCACATCGACCGCATAGACGCACGCGGCGCCTCGCTGCAGCAGACAATCGGTAAATCCTCCGGTCGAGCACCCGACGTCGAAGCAGATCATCCCTTTCGGATCGACCTGAAATTGATCCAGCGCGCCGGCTAACTTCTCTCCCCCGCGCCCGACATAGGGCGACCCCGGCCCGGTCAGCTCCACCTTCGCATCCGACAAGATCGGTTTCGCCGCCTTATCAACCACCACCCCGTCCACACGCACGAGGCCGGCCAGGATGAGTCGAGCCGCGTCTTCGCGACTGGCAACCAGCCCTCGGCTGACCAGCACGCGATCCAGCCGTTCCCGCTCTGGGCGTAATTTCTGGCTCATAGGCTGTGTGGAAGTTTAACTGCGACAGACACGGGCCCTGTGATAGCCCGTGCATCGATCAGGCGGTTACTGAGGGCGCTCCGGCTCATCCTCACCGGGAGAAAACGCTTGAATCCGCTTCTTGCCGTCCTTCTCTTGCACCAAGATTTCAACCTTCCGCTCGGCATCCTCCAGCATCTTCAGGCAGGTCTTGGACAACCGAATCCCCTCCTCGAAAATCTTCAGCGAGTCATCGAGAGGAAGATCGCCCTTTTCAAGCTCAGCAACAATCGTTTCCAATCGTGCCATTGCATATTCAAACTTCACGGCAGCCACAACAGACTCCCTTGCTCATCCATCAAACGAAACATTATTGCCTGCCCCACCGGTGAGGTCAAGGCAGCGAAGGCGGCAGCACCTCATTGACGTGACACAACAGCCGCCCCTCGGCCAGCCGCGCCTGCACCACATCCCCCACCGCCACCTCTGACGCCAGCCGGACGATCCGCCCGGACGGAATGGCCTGGATGACGCTATACCCGCGGCTTAAGATCGCCAATGGACTGAGAGCGTCCAAAGCCATCATGTAGGACGCAACCGCTTGCCGCCTGGACATAAGTCCCCGTCTGGCTTCCTGCTCCAACCGTTTATACAGTTGCGGGATCACCACCAGCGCGGTCTGAATCCGGCGGTGCGGTCCTTGAGCCAGCAAAGCATGTTGGCGTTCCACCATCCCGCGGTGGAGCAGAGTCAACCGTTCGGTGAGCGTGCGCGTCAAACCCTCTCGCAATTCATCGAGACGCTGAGCATGCGCCTGCACTCGAAAGCGCATATCACGCATCACTCCGACCGAACGCTCGAATCGATGACGCTGCATCTCCAACAAAGTGCGCACGATTCGATCCAGACGATTCGAGGTCTCACCTAATCGCTCGACGATGTCTTCCAGCACGGGAACGACCGCCTCGGCTGCGGCCGAAGGAGTCGGGGCCCGATAGTCCGCGGCAAAGTCTGCAAGGGTCACGTCGATTTCGTGCCCTACCGCAGACACGATCGGAACCTTCGACTGCACAATGGCGCGAACGACCACTTCTTCGTTGAACGCCCACAAGTCCTCTGAGGCGCCCCCTCCACGCCCGACGATCATCACCTCAACCTGGGGCATTCCGCTTAACGTCGTGATCGCTTCCGCAATGTGCTCGGCAGCTCCCTCGCCCTGAACCGGCACGGGAGCGATGAGAATATTCGCGACCGGACAGCGGCGACGGAGGACTGCCACAATATCGCGGACCGCGGCCCCGGTGCGTGACGTCACCACGCCGACCGTGCGCGGGAAGGGAGGCAAAGGACGCTTTCTCGCCTCGTCGAACAATCCCTCTCGCGCCAACCGCTCCTTGAGTTGCTCGAACGCCAGTTGAAACGCACCGACGCCCTTCGGTTCCAGCGAGTCAACGATCAGTTGGTACTCGCCCCGCGGCTCGTACACCGAAATGCGTCCGCGCGCGACAATCGCCAGCCCCTCTTGCAGCGTGAACCGCAGCCGTGAGGCCCCGGACCGAAAGAGTACCCCGCGAAGCTGGCTCTGCTCATCTTTCAAGGTGAAATACAGGTGTCCGGAAGACGGGGCGCGAAGGTTGGTAATTTCGCCTTCGATCCAGATATCCCGGAACTGGGCTTCCAGGGAATCGCGGATCAGTCGCGTCACGTCGGAGACGGAAAGCAGCAGAGGGAGCGGAAGGGTGTGGCCGGTCATAGCTTACCGAGCCTGAGAAAATAGCTTGGCGAACAGATCAATCCACCACTCGGATCCGTTCGATCGACACAGCCTTGCCGAGCGTGGCATCCAGCTCCATCAATACCGCACAGAACACGACGGGACCCGAGGCCACTTCAAAGCGCCGCGGCATGCCGGTGAGAAACTTTTCGATCGCCAGTTCTTTTTTAATTCCGATCACCGAATGAAGCGGGCCGGTCATACCGATATCGGTAATGTACGCCGTGCCTTTCGGCAGGATTTGCTCATCAGCCGTCTGCACATGGGTGTGCGTCCCCGCCACAACCGTCACCAACCCGTCCAGGTAATGCCCCATCGCCATCTTTTCAGAGGTCGCCTCGGCATGCATATCGACCACGATCGCCGAAACCTGCTTCTTGAGAGACTCAATCTCCCGCTTCGCGACCTGAAACGGGCAATCGATCGTAGGCATAAACGCCCGCCCCATCAAATGCAGGACACCCAAGGACTCGCCACCGGGCGTGGTAAACACATAACTGCCTCGGCCTGGCACTCCGGCGGGATAGTTCGCAGGACGCAGGAGACGCGGCTCACGTGGAAACACGTCGAGGATTTCCTTCTTGTCCCACGCATGATTCCCCGTGGTGATGACCGACACCCCGAGATCAAAGAGGTCGTCCACCAGGTCAGGAGTAATACCGAACCCGCCGGCCACATTCTCGCCGTTGCCTACGACCACATCGATGGAATGGTTGGCGATAAGTTTCGGCAGGAGGCGAGCCACGGACCGACGCCCTGGCTCGCCCATGATGTCGCCGATCATCAGAACTTTCATAACCGTGTACTCATTTCGCAAAATCGACGAACCGGCTCTCCCGGATCACCGTCACCTTGATTTGGCCCGGGTACGTCAGCTCCTGCTCGATCTTCTTCGCCAGATCCCGCGACAACTGAAAACATTCCGGGTCGGTCAGATCTTCCTGCTTCACAATCACCCGGATCTCACGACCGGCTTGAATCGCATAGGCCTTCTGCACACCCTTGTGGACAGTCGCCAGCGACTCCAATTTCTCCAGCCGCTTTACATACGACTCCAACGCTTCACGGCGGGCCCCCGGGCGTGCCGCCGACAGCGCTTCCGCCGCCGCCACCAGCACGGTCTCCGGACAAATAGGCTCAACCTGTTCGTGATGCGCCGCAATGGCGTTCACCACTTTGGCGTTTTCGCCGTACTTCTTAGCAATCTCCGCACCCAGCATGGCATGCGGGCCTTCTTCCTCGTGACTGACGGCCTTGCCGATATCGTGCAACAAGGCGCCGCGTTTGGCGAGCTTCACGTCGAGTTTCAACTCGGAGGCCATGATGCCGCAGATGTAGGCCGCTTCCCGCGCATGGTACAGATTATTCTGCCCATAGCTGGTTCGATACTTGAGCCGTCCCAACACCTTGACCAACTCGGGGTGAAAATCAGACAAGCCAACCTCGAAGATCACCTTTTCAGCCTCTTCGATCATCAGCTTCTCGATATCGACCTTCACCTTTTCGACGATCTCTTCAATACGCGTCGGATGGATTCGGCCGTCGTGCATCAGCCGCTCAAGCGAGACCTTCGCGATCTCACGACGAAGCGGATCGAACCCTGAAATGATGACCGCTTCCGGTGTCTCATCGATGATGAGGTCGATCCCCGTCGCCGCCTCGATCGCCCGGATGTTCCGCCCTTCCCGACCGATGATCCGACCCTTCATGGCATCGTTGGCAATCGGCACCACCGAGATGGTCGCTTCATTCACGTAGTCCCGCGTCACACGCTGGATGGAACTGGCGATGATTTCCCGCGCCTCCCGGTCGGCATTTTCCTTGGCCTCTTCGAGCAGGCGCTTGGCCAGGCCGGCCGCCTCCAACCGCGCCTGACTATCCAGATCCTGAATCAGTTGCCGCTTCGCTTCCTCAGCCGTCAAGCCGGCCACCCGCTCAAGGGCCTCGCGATGCTGTTTCAGCGCCTGCGCGCAGGCCGCGTCCTTCTGTACCAGTGTCTCTTCACGCTTCAATAAGTCCTGCTCACGCTTGAGCGCTTCCTGATCCCGCTTCTCAAGCAAGCCGAGCTTGCGATCGAGTCCCTCTTCCCGTTGGGACACACGCCGTTCCGAATTGGAAACTTCGGCAAGCTTCGCCTTTTGTTCCTTTTCGAGTTCGATCCTGGCCTGAAAGACCAGATCTTTGGCCTCCAGCTTGGCCTCTTTGACGAGATTCTCTGCTTCACGCTGAGCCGATTGAACGATCTGCGCCGACTGATCCTCGGCCTCGGCACGACGAGCCAACGCCGACCGACGGCGAAAGACTTCGTACAGCCCGGCACCCAGGACCGCTCCCACTAATCCGACAAAAATGTACGCAACAACGCTGAGAGAAATGGGAACCACCTCCCTTACGGCAGCGGGACAGTAGACGCTGTCACCCTGCGAATAATCACAGCCAGTGTTAAAGGGGGAGCATGGAGCGTGAGAAAGGAATGTCTACGCGTGAAGGGGAAACATCTGACTTCTTGAGCCAGTAGAAACGAAGCGTGGAATCGCCGCCGTCAATTCACGTGGAGGAGTGGTCGACGTCGACCCGAATCCATACGTCTGTCACGTCGAAGGCGCACAGACCAAAGCCCCCGGTCGGGGATCGTCACAGGTTGCGAGCACAGCGCAGGCCATACCACATCTACAATCACCTGCTCTCCGCCCCTTGCCACACGTTGCGAACACACCTGTCGAACAGACATGCCGGCCTGGGAGCCTTCTCTCATCCACACCATCACGACTACTGTGAAAAACAGCACAAAAACCAGCGATTCCATATGTTTAGCGCTCAAAAACCGTCGTCAGATTTTCCGTCCTTGTTCGAAGCTTCCTTTCCTCTCCTGCTCTTGTTGACCCTCAGGTCAATACAACACGGAAACGATAACAAAGCAGTACAGTGAAAGCAAGGCGAAACTCACCGGGACAGGATGGACGGCATCTGCTGATCGATCGATTCCATGAGTGAGGCCACGCGACGATCCGCGTCGGCCTCTCCCTGCCGGGATTTTCGTTCTGATTCCATCAACTCGTGGGCAAGATTGAATGCGGCAAGGACGGCCAACTTGGCCGGGGTGGCCGACCGCATGCCGGCCGCCACCTGCTTCATCTGCTTATCGACCATATCGGCCAATTGCTTCACGTACGACTCGTCTGCTTCCCCATTGATGCTGTACCGCTGGCCATAGATCTCCACGTCAATGGTCTTAGTCAACAGCCACCTCCTTGGGTTCATCCAGGCACTCCAACAGATCGATCTCACCCAGGACCTTCTCGATCCGAGAACGGATATCGATCCGCTCCTGTTCCCAGCGTCGGTTTTCGTCATCACGCACTGCAACCCGTTCACGCGCCAGCCGAAGATCGTCTTCCAATGAAGCGTTTTTCCGTTTGAGATCCTGCACGAGCTTCACCAAATCGCGAATCCGAATTTCAAGGGCGTCGAGACGATCTAAAGTCATGGTATTTCCTCATATCAAAGTGGTGGTCGAACACGTTGGGTGACGGGGGCGAAATATAGAAAGTTCGCTCCGGCTTGTCAAGAAAACGGCCCCGCTACGACGTGCCGTTATGGAGACGGCGATATTCTCCATAGCTGCGCAAGACCCGTTTCACGTACAACCGCGTTTCCTGATACGGAATGAGTTCCACGAACTCATCCTGCTCCCGTCCTCGATGCACCGCAATCCAATTGTTCACGGCAATCGGACCGGCGTTGTAGGCCGCGACCGCATGGGCCAGATTCCCGCCGTATTGCTCGAGCAACTGCCCCAGATACCGCACCCCCAGCCGAATGTTCGTTTCCTGGTCGAACAGTTCTTCCCGTCCGACTGCGGGAAACCCGTACCGCTGCGCCACGGCATTCGCCGTGACCGGCATCAACTGCATCAACCCCACGGCTCCCACCACCGAGACGGCCTTTTCATCGTATTGGCTCTCCTCACGGATGATCGCGGCAGCCAGGTAGGGGTCCACCGCAGTGACGCCCTGCGCGGTGATCGTCGGAAGCAGGCCGGTCGGGTAGGCTACGGTCCACAGGGACGGTGCCGTCGGCAAACCGCTACGTTCCAGCTTGTCCTTAAAGTGAACTTTTGCGACGCGTAAGGCCGGGTGGTACGCCCCCACCTCGCTGAGCAAGGTTGAGAAGGCCAGCAACACCTCAGGGTCACGACTATATTGCTCTGTGAGAGAGCCGAGTTCGCGAGCCGCATCCTGGGCGAACCCCAATATTTTGAGCTCGATGCCGCGTTGATAGACCACGTGCCGTTCGATTTCAGGACGCCGATTCTGCGGCAACGGTGACGCCTCATCGCCCACCGGGCGTTCCGCTTCTGTCGCAACCGGGGTGACCGGCGGCAACGAAACTCGCCGTGCAGCCAATTGGCAATAGTAACTGTATGCGTGCCGCTGACAGAGGCGCACGTATTGATCGGCGGCCGTGGTGTTTTTTTCACGTTCGTCCGCCCGTGCCGCCCAATACATCGCCTGGGGCTCAAAGCCATTGACATGCAACTCCACAACGGAACGAAAGGTCTCAGCGGCATCCCGATAGCGGGCCGTCCGGTATTGCGCCCACCCGGCACGCCACAGACCTTCCGCGCGCTGGCTCGCCGAGTCTCCCAACTTCGCCACCTGCCGGAACATCCCGATCGCCTCATCGAACTGCCCCTGATCCTCCAACCACACCCCGGCGAAAAGATGCACCATCGCCCGCTGGTCGCCCCCCAGGGCCCCCTGCACGACCGATCGCGCCAAGCCGATGAGTTTGTCGCCCTGACTCTGCCGCAGATAGACCCGGGCCAACCATACTGTGGCCTCGGACGATTCCTGCACCCGATCCGCCACTAACGAACGAAACGTCTCACGAGCCTGGTCATATTGCTTGAGCCGGACATAGGCCACTCCCAACTTCAAGCGGGCGTCGAAGCGGCGGGGGTGCCCGGGAGCCATCGTGAGAAAGCGGCGGAGTTCCTCAACCGACTCGACTTGCATGGCCAGCCCGAGAAAGGCCTGTGCGCGAATCCAATGATCGTCGGCCGTCGGCACCCAGGATTCTCCACCCAGGGCGGTATCCAACCGGGCTTTCGCCTCTCGTGCTTCAGGCGAATGGGGATACCGAAGCCAGAGTTGCTTCAACGCGGTGCGCGCCTCCGGTAGTCGATTCTCCCGGATGTGGCACTCAGCCTGGTGCCACAACGCCAACGGAGCCGCCGGATCCTTCTCCGCAAGCACCACAGCGCGCCCCAGCCAGTCCACCGCCCGGAAGCACACGTTAGCGCTATACCAGGCTTCGCCTGTTCTGTAGGCAGCTTTGGCAATCAGGTTTGAATCCGGCACGACCTTGGGGATTGTCTCCAGCAATTCGGCGGCCTGGATCGGCTCGTTCTGCTTCAGCAACGATTCCCCGATCCACAGGCGGAGATAGTCGTCGAGCACCGGCAAGTCGGACTGCACGGCCCGCAACCGTTGTGCCGCTTCGACCGGCTCGCGCTCGATCAGCAACACGCCCAGCACCACCCCGGCTCTCTTGGCCCAGATCGTGGAAGGATAGAGATCCATCACCGACCGCAGCTGGTCGATCTTCAGCATCATCGTTTGATCGCGTTGAACGGGCGAGCCCGAACGTTCATTGAGCGCCACGGCGGAACGAAAACAATCTTCCGCAGAGACGCAGGGTGAAGCGGCAACGGGCAGGGGGCGCGGTGACTCGGCTGTGGCCGTCAAGAACAGGCTCGACAGCACAGACCACACGGCAAGAGCCGACAAGCTGATCCGCCAGGGAAGTGCGGTCACATTCTCATCCTGAGAAGAGGGTGAACCGGGCTTATTATAGCTGAACGCCGTAGAAACGCGACCACGTTCGCCTTGCTTGTCACAAGTTTTTTCCCTGTGCTAGGCTCCGGTATGCTCCAACAGACCGAGAGTCGCACCAATCTGCTGGCCCTGACCGAAAGCGGGATGGCCGCCTTCGTCGCGTCACTCGGATGGCCGGCCTATCGCGCGTCGCAAATCCTGCGCTGGCTCTATCAGGAACGTGCCCGCACGTTCGCCGAGATGAGCAATCTCTCGCAGAAAGACCGCGAGTACCTGACCGGCAGCAGCAGTATCGAACGGACTTCAGCGGTCCAGATCTTTTCCTCGCAGGATGGCACCAAGAAATTTGTGCTCACACTGGCCGACGGCAACCAAGTCGAGTGCGTGCTCATCCCCGACGAGGACCGGCTCACCCTCTGCCTGTCCACGCAGGTCGGCTGCACGCTCGATTGTGGATTCTGTCTGACCGGTACGCTGGGACTCCAACGTAACCTGCGCGCGCATGAGATCATCGACCAGGTCCTCCTCGCCCAGGACCATTTGCAGGAGGGCCACCGGCTGACCAACCTGGTCTTCATGGGTATGGGCGAGCCCCTCGCCAACCTGGATGCCGTGGCCGATGCCGTCGCCCGCCTCACCAACCAAACCTGGGGCCTGGGCTTCTCGGGCCGCCGCATCACGATCTCCACCGCCGGTCTGGCTTCGCGGATCAAGGATGTAGCCCCCCTCAAGGTGAACCTCTTTTTTAATG